>JBJMTY010000185.1:0-13578 GCA_045811445.1 Allosphingosinicella sp.
AGCGCCTGCTGGACGCCCTCGCCCGACACGTCGCGGGTGATCGAGGGATTATCCGATTTGCGGCTGATCTTGTCGATCTCGTCGATATAGACGATGCCGCGCTGCGCCCGTTCGACATTGTAGTCGCTCGCCTGGAGCAGCTTCAGGATGATGTTCTCCACGTCCTCGCCGACATAGCCGGCTTCGGTGAGCGTGGTGGCGTCCGCCATCGTGAAGGGCACGTCGAACGTCTTGGCGAGCGTCTGCGCGAGCAGGGTCTTGCCGCAGCCGGTCGGCCCGACGAGCAGGATGTTCGACTTGGAAAGCTCGACCTCGCCCGATTTGGCGCCGTGGGCGAGCCGCTTGTAATGGTTGTGCACCGCCACCGAGAGCACGCGCTTGGCGTGGCTCTGGCCGATCACGTAATCGTCGAGATGCTTGCAGATCTCGAGCGGCGTCGGCACCCCGTCGCGAGTCTTGACCAGCGAGGATTTGGTCTCCTCGCGGATGATGTCGTTGCACAGCTCGACGCATTCGTCGCAGATGAACACGGTCGGCCCGGCGATGAGCTTCCTCACCTCGTGCTGCGACTTGCCGCAGAAGGAGCAATAGAGGGTGCTCTTGGAATCGCTGCCGCTAAGCTTGGTCATTGTCGTCCTTACGGGTGCGCAACGGCGCCCTTTTCCTCTTCCCCACTCTAGACCGCAGCATCGCACGTCCACAATGGCTTATTGATTAACGCCCCGCGCGTGACGGCACGGGAGCTGCCGGAGCGCGGCAGGAAAGCTTCGGTTCCCGCCCCCGCTCATGCCAGGCCGATGTGGCGAGGCGGCCCGGCGGGCGCAAGGGCATGCGCCCGCTCAATCGCCGGCCGCCCCAGCCGGCCTTCTGCCGTCATGCCAGCGAAGCCTGGCATCCATGCTGCTTCGGCGGCTCTCGGACCTCCGCGCGAGGGTCGGCTCAGCATAGGCCCCAGCCTTCGCTGGGGCGACGGGTGCGTCGGAGGGCGCGCGCCCGCTTCCGCGCTCGCGCGGCCCGCGCGGCCGGCCTCTAGGAAAAAGCCGGCCGAACGCCTATGTGGCGCGCTCCCATGGAATTAGAGCTCCCCTCCCCGCCCAAGGTCGGCATGGTTTCGCTCGGCTGCCCGAAGGCTTTGGTCGATTCCGAGCGGATCCTGACCAAGCTGCGGTCCGACGGCTACCAATTGTCGCCCGATTACGACCAGGCCGACGTCGTGCTGGTCAATACCTGCGGCTTCCTCGATTCGGCCAAGGAGGAGAGCCTGGCCGCGATCGGCGAGGCGATCGCCGAGAATGGCCGCGTCATCGTCACCGGCTGCATGGGCAAGGAAGCCGACGTCATCCGCGCCAAATTCCCCGGCGTGCTCGCCGTCACCGGCCCGCACCAATATGAGGAGGTCGTCGGCGCCGTCCACGTCGCCGCGCCGATCCCGCCTTCGGCCTATCTCAACCTCGTGCCCGAAGCCGGGCTCAAGCTGACGCCGCGCCATTATTCCTATCTGAAGATTTCGGAAGGCTGCAATCACCGCTGCAGCTTCTGCATCATCCCCTCGCTGCGCGGCGACCTGGTCAGCCGCCGCCCCGACGCCATCCTGCGCGAGGCCGAGAAGCTCGTCGCCGCCGGCACGAAGGAGCTGCTGGTCATCAGCCAGGACACTTCGGCCTACGGCGTCGATCTGCGCCATGCCGAGTGGAGCTGGAAGGGCGCGCCGGTCCGCGCCCACATGACCGATCTCGCCCGCGAGCTCGGCAAGCTGGGGGCCTGGGTCCGCCTCCACTACGTCTATCCCTATCCGCACGTCGACCGGGTCATCCCGCTCATGGCCGAGGGCCTGGTCCTCCCCTATCTCGACATCCCGTTCCAGCACGCCTCGCCTTCGGTGCTCAAGGCGATGAAGCGGCCCGCCAACGAAGCCAAGGTGCTGGAGCGTATCCGCGGCTGGCGCGACATCTGCCCCGACATCGCCATCCGCTCGACCTTCGTCGTCGGCTTCCCCGGCGAAACCGAATCGGATTTCAACTATCTGATGCAATGGCTCGAGGAAGCGCGGCTCGATCGGGTCGGCGCCTTCCGTTTCGAGCCGGTCAAGGGCGCCGCGGCCAACGCGCTGCCGGGCGTCGTTCCCGAGGAGGTGAAGGAGGAGCGCTATGCCCGCCTCATGGAGCTCACCGCCCGCATCTCGGCCGAGAAGCTCGCGGCCAAGGTCGGCCGCACCATCGACGTGCTGATCGACGTCGCCGACGGCGCCAACGAAAATGGAGGGGGCGGCGCGACCGGCCGCTCGAAGGCCGACGCACCCGAGATCGACGGCGAGGTCCACCTGCGCGACGCGCCCAACGCGAAGCCGGGCGACATCGTCCGCGTGCTCGTCGAGGATGCCGACGAGCACGACCTGTACGGAGCGATCCTGCCGTGACGGCGGGGAGGCGGCAGCCGGTCCGGCCGCGCCTCCCCGCGCGCCGCTCAGCCGTTGACGGTGCGGGCCCTCGGCTTCGCAAGCCGGAGCAGTCCGGCGACCAGCGTCGAAGCAAAGGCGCCGACGAAGAAGTCGAGCACGGCATGCTCGATTACGCCCGTCGCGACTGGCTTCAAAACGGCCTCCAGGATCACCGCCGCGATGCCGCCGAGGATGGCGCCGCACATCGGGCAATTGGGCGGCCACAGATCGTCCGGATCCCAATGCCTCGGCCAATAGCCGCCGACCCATCCGAACATGAATGCCAGGAACAAAGCCATGGTCTTTTCCCCCTTTCGCTCGTGCGAACGCGTGGTGGCCCTGAACACGGCCCCGCGGGCAACGTAACATTGCCGCCGTTCGGCGTAAAGCGCGGCGCGGTTCTGGTCTTCGCACGAAACGACCTTTATTTCGCAAGGACTTGGGCATCTTGACCGACTTATCCACACTTCTTCAGCCTGACCGTGGCCAGCCGGCGACCGATCTCCACCTCGTCGATGCCAAGGGCTTCGACGCCTGGCTGAAGGCACAGCCCGATCGCGCCCGGTCCGCCGCCTCCGCGCAGGGGTTCAGGGCCGAAGGCTTCCAGCTCGCCATCATGCCCGGCGACAAGGCGAACTGGTCGGCGGCGCTCGGCGTCGCCAATGTCGATGCGCTGAGCCCCTGGTGCCTCGCCAAGGCCGCCGAGAGCCTGCCCGAGGGGCGCTACCGCGTCGCCGGCCGCGACCCGGGCCTGGCGACGCTCGGCTGGCTGCTCGGCCAATATGGCTTCGACCGCTATCGCGCGCCCAAGGACAAGAAGGGCCCTCGCCTCCTGCTCACGCCCGATCCGGCGCGGATCGCCGAGACGGTGCGGCTCGCGGAGGCGACCTTCCTGGTCCGCGACCTCGTCAACACCCCCGCCGGCGATCTCGGCCCGGCCGAGCTCGAGCAGGCGGCGCGCGCCGTCGCGGACGAATATGGCGCCCAACTCACCGTCACCGCCGGCAAGGCGCTCGACGAAGGCTATCCGATGATCGCGGCGGTCGGACGGGCGGCCACCGAAGCGCGCGCGCCGCGGCTGATCGAGCTGGAATGGGGCGACCGCCGCCATCCCCGCGTCGCTCTGGTCGGCAAGGGCGTCTGCTTCGATTCGGGCGGGCTCGACATCAAGCCGTCCTCGGGCATGCGGCTGATGAAGAAGGACATGGGCGGCGCGGCGCACGCCCTCGCCTTGGCCCGGCTGGTGATGGCGGCGAACCTCCCCGTCCGCCTCCATCTGCTCATCCCGGGGGTCGAGAATGCCGTGTCGGGCGCCGCCTTCCGCCCCGGCGACATCCTCAAGAGCCGCAAGGGCCCGACGGTCGAGATCGGCAATACCGACGCCGAAGGCCGGCTCGTGCTCGGCGACGCGCTCGCCAGGGCGGCCGAGGCCAAGCCCGAGTTGATCCTCGATTTCGCGACCCTGACCGGCGCGGCCCGCGTCGCCCTCGGCCCGGACCTTCCCGCCCTCTTCTCCAGCGACGACGCCCTTGCCGAAGCCCTGCTCGCCGCCGGCACGGAGGTCTCCGATCCGCTGTGGCGGATGCCGCTCTGGGCGCCCTATGACGAGCTGTTCGCCTCCGACGTCGCCGATTTCGCCAACGCGTCCGAAGGCTCCTTCGCCGGCGCGGTGACGGCGGCCTTGTTCCTCGCCAAGTTCGTGCCCGACGGCGTGCCCTGGGCCCATTTCGACACCTTCGCCTGGCGCGCGTCGGCCAGGCCCGGCCGGCCCAAGGGCGGCGACGCGCTCGGCCTGCGCGCCGCCTTCGCCGTGCTCGCCGGCCGCTACAAGCGTTGACGGGCCGTCATATTTTTGCGTCGAAATTTCAATGGGAAAGAAACGAAAGCCCGCCTGACTGGTTTAACGTCCGAAATAAGCGGCACTCGGAACGGAGAGATACCAGTGTCAGAGCGCGCTCTCAGGAGCTGGATGCAGACGCTGATCGGCTATGTGCGGTCGGGCCAGCCGGACCTCACCAACCGCCAGATGGCCCTGCTCCTGCTGGTCTATCTGACGCCGGGCCCCCACACCGTGCGCGGCCTCGCCCACATTCTCGGCGTGTCGAAGCCCGTCATCACGCGCGCCTTGAATACGCTGGGCACGCTCGGCTATCTGCGCCGCGTGCGCGACGAGGCGGACCGCCGCAATGTCTTCGTCGCCAAGACCAGCATAGGGCAGGAGTTCCTTGAGCGCTTCGAACGCAATATCGAGCAGCAGGAAGGCTCCGGCCGCCGCGGCAGCGGCGCCGCCAGGGAACGCGGAATCCTCCTCCAGCACTAGGCGTTTCTCGCTCCAGGGCCCTTCCGTCGCGCTCGACCCGCGCACCCACGCCTGGCGCAACGACGTCGCCGACGTCGAGCTCGCGGGCCGCCTGTTCGCGCCCCATTACGCCCAGGCCCTGGTCCGCGCCTGCGGGCTGATGCCGACCTGGCTGAGGAACGCGCCCAACGACGGCGCCGCCGCCGTCTCGCAGCTCCTCCCCGGCGAGGGCTTCGCGGTGCTCGATATCACCGCCGGCTGGGCCTGGGGCTATGCCACGCTCGATCGCCGGGTCGGCTATGTCGAGGCGATCGAGCTCACCGGGCCGCTTAAGACCACCCACATCGTCATCGAGCCGACCGCGCCGATCCAGCCCGACGGCGACCCGCTCTCCCCGCCTCTCTCCTACCTCCCGCTCGGCGCCCGCCTCCACGGCGAGGTAAGGGGCGCTTTGCTCGAATTCGAAGGCGGCTTCGTGCCGCTCAGCTACCTCCGGCCGATCGCCGAGCCCGAGGAGGATCCGGTCGCGGTCGCCACCCGCCTGCTGGGCGCGCCCTACGAGCCGGGCGGCCGTACCTGCCAGGGCATCGACTGCGCGGGCCTCGTCCAGCTCGCGCTCCAGCTCTGCGGCATCGACTGCCCGCGCGACGCGCGCGACCAGCGCGCGCTCGGCGTGCCGGTGCCGGAGACCGCGCCGCTCCGCCGCGGCGACCTCCTGTTCTGCGAGAACCATGTCGGCATGATGGTGGACGACCGCATGGCGATCCAGGTCAGCCTCACCGCCCTGAAGGTCGCCGTCGAGCCCTTCTCCTGCGCCCGCCCCGCCGGCAGCGCCGAAAGGCTCGAGCGCCGCCGCCTCGCTTTCTAGATCCCGCGCTCGCGCCTGATCTCGCGCCATTTGGCGACGTTGGCATTATGCTCGGCCAGGGTGTCCGCGAAGACGTGGCCCCCGGTCCCGTCGGCGACGAAATAGAGCGCCGGGGTCGCGGCCGGGTTGAGCACGGCGGCGATCGACTGGCGGCCGGGATTGGCGATCGGCCCGGCGGGTAGGCCCGCCCGGACGTAGGTGTTGTAGCCGTTGTCGGCATGGAGCTCGGATTCGAGGATGCGGCGGCCGAGCGGCTTGCCCTTCGTGATCGGATAGATGACGGTGGGGTCGGCCTGGAGCGGCATGTGGGCCTTCAGGCGGTTCGAATAGACGCCGGCGACCATCGGCCGCTCCGGCGCCTTGGCCGTCTCCTTCTCGACGATCGAGGCCAGGACGATGGCCTCCTCGGGGGTCGCCACCGCGGTCAGCGGCGAGCGGTGTGCCCACAGCTTCGCCAGCGTCTTCGCCATCGCCGCCTGCATGCGGGCCAGCACTGCGGCCCGCGTCTCGCCGCGCTGGTAGGAATAGCTGTCGGGCAGCACCGAGCCTTCCTCGGGCACCGGCACCGCGCCGGTTAGCGCCGGCGCCGCCATCAGCCGCTCCCAGACCAGCACCGACGGCAGGCCTTCGGGGACCGTCACCAGCCGCTGCAGCGTCTTGCCGCTGCGCAGCAAGGCAAGGATCGTCGCGTTGCCGGCATGGGCAGGTATCTCATACTCGCCGGCCTTGATGCCCGCCCCGCCGCCGAGCAATTTGGCCTGGAACAGGAAGCGCTCGGTCGATCGGATCGCGCCGGCATCCTTGAGGATCTTCGCGGCGCGCGGCAGGCTGGCGCCGCGCGGGATGACGACGTCGACCGGCCTGGTCGCAGGGCCGGCGCCGTTCCAGCCCTGGATGAGCCAGAAGCCGAGGATCAGCGCGGCCAGGACGGCGAGCGCGAGCAGCTTCTTCACGGCGGGCTCAGACCGCCTTCATAACCAGGCTGGCGTTGGTGCCGCCGAAGCCGAAGCTGTTGTTGAGCACCGCCTTCACCGACCGCTGCTTGGCGACAAGCGGCACCAGGTCGACGCCCACCGTGCCCTCGCTCGGATTTTCGAGGTTAAGGGTGGGCGGCACGATCTGGTCGCGCAACGCCAAGATGCAGAAGATCGCCTCCACCGCGCCGGCGCCGCCGAGCAGGTGGCCGATCGCCGACTTGGTCGAGCTCATCGACAGGCCGCTTATATCGTCGCCGAACAGCCGCCGCACCGCGCCGAGCTCCAGCTCGTCGCCGAGCGGCGTCGAGGTGCCGTGGGCGTTGATGTAATCGATGTCGGCCAGCGACAGGCCGGAGCGCTTCATCGCCACTTCCATCGCTCGGTAGCCGCCGGCGCCTTCCGGATGCGGCGCGGTGACGTGATAGGCGTCGCCCGACATGCCGTAGCCGACCACCTCGGCGTAGATTTTGGCGCCGCGCCTCTTGGCATGCTCATATTCCTCGAGCACGACGACGCCGGCGCCTTCGCCCATCACGAAGCCGTCGCGGTCTTTGTCATAGGGGCGGCTGGCGCGCTCGGGCTGGTCGTTGAAATTGGTCGAGAGCGCCCGGGCCTGGGCGAAGCCGGCGATGCCGATCGGGCAGATCGCCGCCTCGGCGCCGCCCGCCAGCATGACGTCGGCATCGTCCATCGAGATCATCCGCGCCGCGTCGCCGATCGAGTGGGCGCCGGTCGAGCAGGCGGTGACGACGGCATGGTTGGGGCCCATCAGCCCGTATTTGATCGAGACCTGGCCCGAGATGAGGTTGATGAGCCGCCCGTGGACGAAATGCGGGCTGACCCGGCGCGGGCCCTTCTCGTGCAGGACCAGGCTCTCCTTCTCGATGCCGGGAAGGCCGCCGATGCCGGAGCCGATCGACACGCCCATCCGGTAGCGCTCCTCCTCGGAGGCGTCGGTGAGGCCGGCATCCTCGAGCGCCTGGCCGGCCGCGTCGATGCCGTAGACGATGAACGGATCGACCTGGCGCTGCACCTTGTGGTCGACGCGCTTGTTCGGGTCGAAGCCGTATTCATGGTCGGCGGGCTTCACCTCGCAGGCGATCTTGCAGGCATAATCCTCGGGGTCGAAGATCGTGATCCGGCCCGCGCCGCTCTTGGACGCGAGGATGTTCCGCCAGCTCGTCTCGACGTCGCCGCCCAGCGGCGAGACCATCCCGAGACCCGTAACGACGACGCGGCGCATGATTTACTCCCTTAGGATCGTGATACGCGAACGGCTCCCCGGCTTTGCGGCGGGGAGCCGTCGTTGAAGCACGGCTCGAGCACCGCCGAGCCGGTTGAGACCCGCCGGATCAGGCCTTGTTGGCGTCGATATAGGCGATCGCGTCGTTCACGGTCGTGATCTTCTCGGCCGCATCGTCCGGGATCTCGACGCCGAATTCCTCCTCGAAGGCCATGACCAGCTCGACGATGTCGAGGCTGTCGGCGCCGAGATCGTCGATGAAGCTGGCTTCCTCGGTGACCTTGTCGGCTTCGACGCCGAGGTGCTCGACGACGATCTTCTTCACGCGGTCGGCGGTCTCGCTCATATGCTACCCTTCCCTAGGCTTTCGTTTGACGCTGCCCTAGCCGCTCGCCGCCGGGGCTGGCAAGTGCCGCCCGCGTAAAGCCGCACCGTTTCAGAGCATCGCCATGCCGCCGTTGACGTGCAGGGTCTGCCCGGTGACGTAGCCGGCCTCGCGGCTCGCCAGGAAAACGCAGGCGGCCGCGACGTCGCTCCCCTCGCCGAGCCGCCCCGAGGGAATGCGGCCGAGGATGGCGCCGCGCTGCTGCTCATTGAGCGCAGCGGTCATGGCCGAGGCGATGAAGCCCGGCGCGACGCAATTGACCGTGATGTTGCGGCTGGCGACTTCCTGCGCCAGCGCCTTCGACATGCCGACCAGGCCCGCCTTCGACGCGGCGTAATTGGCCTGGCCGGGATTGCCGGTCGCGCCGACCACCGAGGTGATCGATACGATCCGCCCGAACTTGGCACGCATCATCGGCTTCAGAGCCGCGCGGGCGAGCCGGAAGGCGGCCTCCAGGTTGACCCGGATGACCGAGTCCCACTCCTCGTCCTTCATGCGCATGGCGAGATTGTCGCGAGTGACGCCGGCATTGTTGACGAGGATGTCGAGCCTGCCCCCCAGCGCCTCCACCGCCCGAGGCACCAAAGCATCGACGGCCGCCGCATCGGAAAGGTCGCAGGCCACCGCCACATGCTCGCCTCCCAGGCCGGCGCGAAAGCTCTCGAGCTTCTCGGCGTTGGACCCCGACACCGCCAGCCGAGCCCCCTGCCGCGCCAGCGCCGCCGCGATCGGCGACCCGATCCCCCCCGAAGCCCCGGTGACGAGGGCGGTCATTCCGGATAGGTCGAACATGCTCAGTCTCCAGATACGATTTGGTTCACGCGGAGGCGCGGAGAAGAGGAGGAAGGCGCGGAGGGGCGGTAGTCATTGACGACTCGCCTCACACCCTCCTTCAGCGTCTCGCCGCCGAAATTCAGAAGCAGCCCGACGGGCTGCTTCATCAACCTCAAATATGTCAGCAATTGCTTGCTGTGGATCGGCAGCAAGCGCTCGACCGACTTCACCTCGACAAGCAAGCGGCCGTCGACGAGAATGTCCGCGCGGAAGGCAGCCTCGATCCGGAGGCCCTCGAACTCTGCTGCGATGATCTGCTGCGTGACGACGTCATACCCGGCAGCTCCCAGCCTCAGCGCGAGAAGACCCACATAGACCGACTCCAGCAACCCGGGTCCGAGGTCGCGGTGGAGCCGAAGCGCGACATCCAGGACATCGCCCGTAACTTCGTCGATGTCCCGCATCTCCGCGCCTCTCTTTCCCTTCTCCGCGCCTCCGCGTGAACTATAGCTCCCCAACCAACGCGTCGAGGTCGTCCATCGTCACGGCGCTGGTCACCTTTGCATCGGGCGCGATCCGCTTGACCATGGGGCCGAGGACCTTGCCGCCGAATTCGATGAAATGGCCGACCCCGGCCTCGGCCATCGCCGCCACGCTCTCGCGCCACCGGACCATTCCGGTCACCTGCTCGACGAGGAGCCGACGGATTTCGTCGGCATGCTCGACCGGCGCGGCGGTGAAATTGGCGTAGAGCGGCACAAGCGGGTCCGCGATCTCGGCGTCGGCGAGCGCCTGCTCCATGGCGCGGGCGGCGGGCTCCATCAGCGGGCAGTGGAACGGCGCGGAGACCGGCAGCAGCACGGCGCGGCGGGCGCCTTTCTCCTTGGCGATGTCGAGCGCGCGCTCGACGGCGGCCTTGTGGCCAGAAATGACGACCTGGGTCGGATCGTTGTCGTTGGCGACGGTGCAGACCTCGCCTTGCGCGGCCGCGTCCGCCACCGCCTGCGCCACCTCGAGGCTGGCGCCGAGCAAGGCCGCCATCGCCCCTTCGCCGACCGGGACCGCCCGCTGCATCGCCTGGCCGCGCAGCTTGAGGAGCCGCGCCGTCGTCGCCACGTCGAACGCGCCCGCGGCGGCGAGCGCGGTATATTCGCCGAGGCTGTGGCCGGCGACGCAATCCGCCTTGGCGATGTCGATGCCCGCGACGCGCAGGGTCGCCAGCGCATTCGCCATGATCGCCGGCTGGGCGTTCTCGGTGAGGGTCAGCGTCTCGATCGGCCCTTCCGCCATCAGCCGCGCTAGATTCTGGCCGAGCGCCTCGTCGACCTCCTGGAACAGCTGGCGCGCGACCGTGCTGGCTTCGGCCAGCGCCTTGCCCATGCCGACCGCCTGGCTGCCCTGCCCGGGGAAAATGAACGCGCGCATCGGCTGTCCTCCTGTCGCGGCGAGCGACTAGGCACGGGCGGCGAAGCGGTCAAGGCGGGCGGAACCGGCGCCGCGGGCCCCGGTTGTAGGCGTCGGCCTCGTGACCAGCCACCAGGAGAATTTCGATGAAAACCAAGATGCTGCTCGCCGCTCTGCTCGGCGCCTCCGCCGCGACCGCCGCCTTCGCCGCCCCGCCCGCCACCTTCCTGCGCACGGCCGGGCTCACCGACAATAGCGAGATCGAGCTTGGCCGCCTCGCCGCGGCGCGGGGCGGCTCGCCGGCGGCGCGCGACCTCGGCCGCATGCTCCAGGCCGATCATCGCGCCTCGCAGGCCGCCGCCGCGCCCCTGCTCCGCCGCTATCGCCTGCGCGCGCCCGTCGGCACGGTGCCGCAGGCCCGCACCGAGATGCGCCGGCTCCAGCGCCTGTCCGGCCGCGCCTTCGACCGCGAGCTGGCGGCGTTCAACATCAATGCGCACAGCCAGGCGATCGCCCTGTTTCAGACCCAGGCGCGCACCGGCGACCGCTGGACCGCGGACTTCGCCCGCGCCCAGCTGCCGGTCCTCCGCCACCATTTGCAGATGGCCCGCGATCTCCAGCGCTCCGCGCGCTAGAGGACGGCGCGCTAGAGCCTTGCGAAAAGCGGCGCTTCTGCTATGAGCGCGGCCTTCCGGGGCGGGAGCCGTGCGCTTTCCGCCCCGGTTGCATTGAGACGACAGCCGGAGGGGCGTCCGCATCGGGCGGCGTCAGCGATCGGCCAAAAGAAAAGGACAGCGATACATGCCGCTCTACGAGCATGTCTTCATCGCGCGCCAGGACCTCGCCCAGGCCCAGGTCGACGCGCTGGCGGAAACCGCCACCAACATCATCGTATCGAACGGCGGGACGGTCGCCAAGACCGAGACCTGGGGCCTGCGCTCCCTCGCCTACCGCATCGCCAAGAACCGCAAGGGTCATTACGTGATGCTCGATTTCGAGGCTCCGGCCGGCGTCGTCGCCGAGCTAGAGCGCCAGACCCAGATCAACGAGGACGTCATCCGTTACATGACGATCCGCATCGACGAGCACGAGGCCGGCCCCTCCGCGATGATGCGGCGCGGCGAGCGCGACCGCGAGCGTGGCGACCGTGGTGATCGTGGCGACCGCGGTGATCGCGGCCCGCGCGGCGACCGTCCGGATCGCGGCGACCGCGCCCCCCGTCCCGACTTCGCCGACGCTTAAGGAACAGGACGAAACATCATGGCACGCCCCTTTTTCCGCCGCCGCAAGTCCTGCCCCTTCTCCGGCAAGGACGCCCCCCGCATCGACTATAAGGACGTCCGCCTGCTCCAGGGCTTCGTCTCGGAGCGCGGCAAGATCGTTCCCAGCCGCATCACCGCCGTCTCGGCCAAGAAGCAGCGCGAGCTCGCCCAGGCGATCAAGCGCGCGCGCCATCTCGGCCTCCTCCCCTACGTCGTGAAGTAAGGAGCCGATCGACATGGACATCATTCTCCTCGAGAGGATCGAGAAGCTCGGCGCCATCGGCGACGTCGTGAAGGTGAAGAACGGCTACGCCCGCAACTTCCTCCTTCCCAACGGCAAGGCCCTGCGCGCCAACGACGCCAACCGCCAGGTGTTCGAGAGCAACCGCGCTCGCATCGAGTCGCAGAACGCCGAGCGGCGTTCGGTGGCCGAGACGGACGCCAAGGGCATCGACGGCGTCACCATCCAGCTGATCCGCCAGGCCTCCAATACCGGCCAGCTCTACGGCTCGGTCTCCGCGCGGGACCTTGCCGAGGCGCTGGAGGCGGACGGCCACAAGATCGCCAAGAACCAGATCGTGCTCGACCGCCCGATCAAGGCGATCGGCCTGCAGAAGGTGAAGGTCGCGCTGCATCCCGAAGTATCGGTCACCATCCACGTCAACGTCGCCCGCTCGCCCGAAGAGGCCGAGCTCCAGGCGCAGGGCGTCGACGTGATGGCGCAGATGTTCGAGAAGGACGTCGCCGGCTTCACCGAAGACCGCGATCCCAATGCCGAGCCGGGCGAGATCCCGGCCGACGCGGCCCCCGCACAAGCGGCGGACGCCGAGGGCGGCGAAGCCGCCGAGGCCTGACGCGAACGAGAGGGCGGCGGCGATGGATCGACATCCCGCCGCCCTTTTCGCATGAAGCGCCGATGAGCGCCGTCGCCAGCCCGCGCTGGTTCCCCCATTATTACGAGGCCGCGGCCGACCTCGTCGCCTTCGTCGAGCGCGACGAGGCGAGCTATCGCGCCGCGAGCTTCCTCGACGACAGCTCGCTGCCGCCGGCCGCGCCGCGCCATCCGGCGCCGTGGAGCCAGGTCGCCGCCCTCGTCCCCGCCGACGCGCGGCGCGACGCCCAGTACATCTTCCACATCGGCCATGTCGGCTCGACCTTGGTCTCGCGCCTGCTCGGCGAGCTGCCCGAGGTGCTGGCGCTGCGCGAGCCGGTGATCCTGCGCGACTTCGCCGCCTGCATCGCCGGGGCGACGTGGGATCCGGCCTCGATTCCCGTCCGGATCGACACGCTGACCGCTCTGCTCTCGCGCACCTTCCGCTCCGGCCAGCGGGCGATGGTGAAGGCGTCGAGCCCGGTCAGCGAGATCGCCGCCGAGCTCGTGCCGCCGGGCTCCAGGGCGTTGCTGCTCTACGCGCGGCCTGAGCGCTACATCGCCAACATCCTTGCCGGCGAGAACAGCCGCGTCCGCCACCGCGAGGAAGCGGAAGCGCGGCTGCGGCGGCTTCACCGGCGCACCGGCGAGGCGCGGTGGAATGCGGCGACCATGGGCGAAGGTGCGGTGATCGCCAGCGCCTGGGCCTGCGAGATGGGCAGCCTGCTCGCCGCCGCCGACCGGCTGGGCGAAGGGCGAATCCACTGGCTCGACTTCGACGCCTTCCTCGCCGGTCCGGCGGCCGGGCTGGGGCGGCTCGCCGGCTTCTTCGGGCTCGACCCGGCCGCCGCCCGCGACCTCGCCGAACATCCGTTGATGGGCCGCTACGCCAAGGCGCTCGACCATCCCTTCACCCCCGCCGCGCGGGAGGCCCTGCTCGCCCAGGCCCGGAGCGAGCACGCCGCCGCGCTCGCCGAGGGCATGGCCTGGCTCGGCGCCGCGGCGGACGCGGCGCCCCACGTCGCCCGCTGCCTCGACGCCGCGGCGATCGCCCTCTA
>JBJMTY010000186.1:0-3932 GCA_045811445.1 Allosphingosinicella sp.
CTTGAGGGCGTCGACTTCGTGGTCGCCAACACCGATGCCCAGGCGCTGGCCCAGTCCAAATGCACCCGGCGCATCCAGCTTGGGACCACCACCACCGAAGGCCTGGGCGCGGGCGCCCAGCCGGATGTCGGCCGCGCCGGCGCCGAGCCCCTGGGTGATGCGCAGGCCGAGCTGGATGCGCTGGTTGGCGGGCGAGGCGTTGAGCGCCTGCGCGTCGGTATTGGCGACGATGAAGTCGACGCCCTGGACGTCGTTGGCGATCATGTTGGCGACGGCGTTGCCGCCCGCGCCGCCGACGCCGATGACGCTGATGCGGGGCCGGAGCTCATCCACTTCCGGTCGGATGAAATCGATGCTCATGACGGCCTTCTCCCCCTATGCTCTCGCCCGACTGGACACTGGGTAACCTGTTCAATGCACGACGCGAATCGCGGGCGCGACAAAAAAGTTAACGACATAGTAATTTTCCGTGGATGAAACCCCCGAGTGAGTCTCAAATGTCACGCCGAGTGCGTCTCGCGGGCCACGGGTGACTCTCAAAAGCCACTCCTGAAGGCCGAGATCAGCCGCTGGACGAAATTGCCGCCGCCCGCTTCCTTCTGGATGACCTGCTGCGGCGACATCACCGCGCGCAGGTCGAGCTCGCCCGAGGCGGCGAACTGGGCGAGGCCGACGAGGGTGGCGAAGGCCGGGCCGCTATGCGCGTCGGGCAGGCCCGGCAGGCTCGGCCGGCCGATGCGGACGGCGCGGCCGAGCACGCCCTGGGCGTAATCGGCGATGCCCTTCAATTCGGAGCCGCCGCCGGTCAGCACCACCTGCCGCCCGAACGGCCCGCCGAAGCCGAGATCCTTCAACGCCACCGCGATCTCGCCGGTCATATGCTCGAGCCGCTGGCGGATGACCGCGATCAGCTGGGCGCGGGTGATGCGCGCGGCCTCGGTCCCCTCCTCCGATCCGGCGATCGGCGACAGCTCGATCATGTCGTGATTGTCGCGCGGCGAGGTCATCGCGGAGCCGTAATAGCATTTCATCCGCTCGGCCTCGACCCGGCGGGTGCCGAAGGCGGACGCGATGTCGTCGGTGATGTCGATGCCGCCGACGCCGAGCGACTTGAGCCCGACCAGCATGCCGCCGGCGAAGACCGAGACGTTGGTCACCCCCGCGCCCAGTTCGACCAAAGCGACGCCGAGCTCGCGCTCCTCCTCGCTGAGGCAGGCCTTGCCGGCCGCGACCGGCGAGGCGACGATCGCCTCGACGCCGAGATGGGCGGAGCGCACGCACAGATCGAGGTTCCTGACCGGCGACGGCTCGGCGGCGATGACGTGGATGTCGACGGCGATGCGGTCGGCATGGAGGCCGAGCGGCTTCTTCACGCCCTGGAGGCCGTCCAGGGTGTAGAGCGCCGGCAGCGCGTGGAGGATCATCCGCCCCTCGGCGTCGATCGAATCCCGCCCGACGGCGAGCAATTGGTCGACGTCCTCGCGGGTGACGCGGCGGCCGCCGATCTGCACCTCGACGCTGGCGAGCGAGCTGACCAGGCCGCCCGCCGAGAAGCCGACATAGACGTCCTCGATGTTGGTCGCGGCGATCCTCTCGGCCTGCTCGACCGCCTCGCGGATCGCCCCTTCGGTCTTCTCCATGTCGGCGATGAAGCCGCGCTTGACGCCCTGGCTCTGGCGCTGGCCGGTGCCCAGGATGCGCAGCGCGCCGTCCTCGCCGGGCTCGGCGATCAGCGCCGAGACTTTCGACGAGCCGACGTCGAGGGCGGTGATCAGGCGGCGGGCGGGCGCGGGCGTGGGGCGCTTCATCAGATCGTCTTCGCGACGTCGACGCCGCCCGCTGCGGCTGGCGCGCCGGCCGGGGCGGAGGGTGGCGCGGCCGGCGGATGGTCGGGCGCGATGGCGGGCACCTCGGAGCCGGGCTCGCCGGGCACGCGGATCACGAACTTGTCGGCGATGCGCATGTCGAAGCGCAGGAAGCCGCGGCCGAGCAGAGGGCTGTTCTGGTCCATGCGGGCGAAACGGCCGAGCGCCCTTGCCGCCGCCTCCTCGCCTTCGGGCAGCGCCAGCGTCTCGCCGGTCTGGAAGCGTATGTCCCAGCGCCGCCCGCCGATCCAGGTCGCGCCCGACATGGCGGGCTTGAGCTGCGGCGCGGCGGCGACCAGCCGGGCCAGCTCGGCGATATGGGCGTTGGCGTCGGGGCCGATGATCAGCGGCAAGGCCGGCATCGCCTCGAGCCTGACGGGCTGCAGCACCACGCCTTCGAGATCGACCAGAGCGAGCCGGCCGCCATGCTGCCAGACCGCGGCGGGCCTGCGCTCGACGATGTCGACGACCAAGGTGTCGGGCAGGCGCCGCGACACCCGGGCGTCCTTGACCCAGCCGAAGCGCAGCAATTTCTCCCGCGTCGCCTGGATGTCGACCAGCGGCATCGAGGCCGAGGGCTGGTCGAAGGCGATGTTGTAAATCTCGATCTGCGGCACGTGCTGGGCGCCCTTGATCTCGACGTGGCGGAGCGAGAAGCCGGCCTCGCCCGCCGCCTCGCCGGCGGTGAAGCCGAGCATCTGCGGCACCCGCAAGGTCCACATCGCCGCCAGCGCGACGGCGACGAGCACGCCCGCGAACAGCCAGCCGCTCGCCCGCCGCACCCGCTCGCCCCAGATCGAAGGCGGCGGCGCCGCGGCGCGGCCCCGGCTTTGCGTGCGTCCCTTGCTCGCCCGGCGCGCCGGGGCGCCGCGCACGGCCTTGGCGCTCATAAGGCTTCCTCCACGATGCGCTGGACGAGCTCACCGTAGCTCATGCCGCGAAAGCGCCCCTGCTCGGGCACCAGGCTCAAGGGCGTCATGCCGGGCTGGGTGTTGACCTCCAGCAGATAGAGGCCGGCTTCGCCTCGTTCGTCGTCCCAGCGGAAGTCGGAGCGCGAGCAGCCGCGGCAGCCGAGCCTCCGGTGCGCCTCCAGCGCCATCGCCATCGCCGCCTCGGCGATCTCCTCCGGGATCTGCGCCGGACAGACGTGGCGGGTCAGCCCGTCGGTATATTTGGCGTCGTAATCGTAGAAGCCGGTGGTCGGCACCAGCTCGGTCACCGCCAGCGCCTCGCCGCCGAGCACCGCGACGGTCAGCTCGCGGCCGCGGATGAAGGGCTCGGCGAGCAGCCGGTCGAAATGCTGCCACGGCCCCTCGACGTCGCGGCCGATCGGGTCGCCGTAATTGCCTTCGCGCGTGACGATGGCGACGCCGACCGACGAGCCCTCGTTGACCGGCTTGACGACATAGGGCCGCGGCATCGGATCGGCTTCGTGCAGGCTGGCGCTGGCGACGATCTCGCCCTTGGGCATCCGCACCCCGTGGGGCACGAGCACCATCTTCGTGAGCTCCTTGTCGATCGCGATCACCGAGGTCTCGAGGCCGGAATGGGTGTATCTGAGGCCCATCAGGTCCATCAGCCCCTGCACCGATCCGTCCTCGCCGGGCGTGCCGTGCAGCGCGTTGAACACGACGTCCGGCGCCGCCTCGGCGAGCCGCTGCGCCACGTCGCGCCCCATGTCGATGCGGGTGACGCGGTGGCCGAGCCCCTCCAGCGCGTCGGCAACGCCCGCGCCGCTCATCAGCGAAACCTCCCGCTCGGAAGACCAGCCGCCCATCAGCACGGCGACGTGAAGGGGGGTCATCGCCGCTCCTCCCCGGAACGGGGAGGGGGACCGCCGGAACGGCGGGGGAGGGGGCCCACGCCAGGCGCGACGGAGAGGTGGGCCCCCTCCACCAGCCTTCGGCTGGTCCCCCTCCCCGTCCCGGGGAGGATCAGGGGCCCCACGGCCACTTCCGTCGCCCCAGCGAAGGCTGGGGCCCATGCTGAGTCCGCGACCCGCTCGAAGCCCGCATGGATCCCAGCCTTCGCTGACATGACGGAAACAAGCACGCTCACTTCACGCCC
>JBJMTY010000187.1:0-10889 GCA_045811445.1 Allosphingosinicella sp.
CCATCACCGATCGACCTCTCCGAACACGATGTCGAGCGAGCCGAGGATGGCCGAGACGTCGGCCAACAGATGTCCCCTGCAGATGAAATCCATTGCTTGCAGATGCGCGAAGCCGGGCGAGCGGATCTTGCATTTGTAGGGTTTGTTGCTGCCGTCCGAGACCAGATAGACGCCGAACTCGCCCTTGGGGCTTTCGGTCGCGACATAGACCTCGCCGGCGGGGACGTGGAAGCCTTCGGTGTAGAGCTTGAAATGGTGGATCAAGGCTTCCATCGACTGCTTCATCTCGGCGCGCTTGGGCGGGACCACCTTGCGGTCGTCGGACGCGATCGGGCCCTGCGGCATCTTGTCGAGGCACTGCTTCATGATGCGGACCGACTGGCGCACTTCCTCGACGCGGACCATCATCCGGTCGTAGCAATCGCCCTTCGTCCCCACCGGCACATCGAAATCGACCTCGTGGTACATGTCGTAGGGCTGTGACTTACGCAGATCCCACGGGATGCCCGACGCGCGGATCATCGGGCCGGAGAAGCCCCAGGCGATCGCATCCTCCTTCGACACCGTGCCGATGTCGACGTTGCGCTGCTTGAAGATGCGATTGTCGGCGACGAGGCTGATCGAATCCTCGAACAGGCGGTGGAGCTTGGCGTCCATCCATTCGCCGATATCGTCAAGCAGGGCCTGCGGCACGTCCTGGTGGACGCCGCCGGGGCGGAAGTAATTGGCGTGCATGCGCGCGCCCGACGCCCGCTCGTAGAAGTTCATGATGTCTTCGCGCGGCTCGAACAGCCACAGGTTCGGCGTCATCGCGCCGACGTCCATGATGTGGCTGCCGATGTTGAGCAGATGGTTCGAGACGCGAGTCAGCTCGGCGAAGAAGGTGCGCAGCCAGCGCGCCCGGTCCGGCACTTCGAGGTCGAGCAATTTCTCGATGGCGAGCACGTAGCTGTGCTCCATCGACATGGGCGAGACGTAATCGAGCCGGTCCATGTAGGGGACGGACTGGATGTAGGTCTTGTATTCGCAAAGCTTCTCGGTGCCGCGGTGGAGCAGGCCGACATGGGGGTCGACCCGCTCGACTATCTCGCCGTCGAGTTCGAGCACGAGGCGCAGCACGCCGTGCGCGGCCGGGTGCTGGGGGCCGAAATTGATCGTGTAGTTGGCGATCTTCGATTGGGTCGCGCCCGAGCGGGCGACCTGCTTCTCGCGGCTCATCTGGTCGGTCGCGAGGGTCACTTCTTGATCTCCTCGGCCTTGAGCGGCGTCGGCGCGCCGGGCGCTTCGGGCGAGGCCTTCTCGTCGGCTGGGAGGATGTAGCGGGCGCCTTCCCAGGGGCTGAGGAAATCGAAGGAGCGGAAATCCTGGGGCAGGCGCACCGGCTCGTAGACCACCCGTTTCTGCTCTTCCGAGTAGCGCAGCTCGACATAGCCGGTCAGCGGGAAGTCCTTGCGGAACGGGTGGCCGCGGAACCCGTAATCGGTGAGAATGCGGCGCAAATCGTCATTGCCGTCGAACACCACCCCGTAGAGGTCGAACACCTCGCGCTCGAGCCAGCCCGCGACCGGCCAGAGCGAGACGATCGAAGGCACGGGCGTGTCCTCGTCGGTGGTGAGCTTGATCCGGACGCGGTGGTTCCGGGTCAGCGACAGGAGGTGATAATCGACCTCGAACCGCTCGGGGCGCGAGGGATAGTCGACCCCGGCGATCTCCATCAGCTGCTGGTATTCGAAGCGGTCGCGCAGGGTGCGGCAGACCTCGACGATGCCGTCGCGCCGCACCGTCAGCGTCACTTCGCCGACAACGTCCCTGGCCTCGAGCAAAGCGTCGCCGAGCGCGGCCTCGACCTCGTCGATCAGGCCCTCGCGCGGCGCGATCAGGGGAGCGGAGTTGTTCGCCATGTCAGCGCGCGCCCATCATCTCTCGGCCAATCATCTCTCGGCCAATCATCTCTCGGCCCATCATCTCTCAATCGTGCCGATGCGGCGGATCTTGCGCTGCAATTGCATGACCCCGTAGAGCAGGGCTTCCGCGGTCGGCGGGCAGCCGGGGACGTAGATGTCGACGGGCACGATGCGGTCGCAGCCGCGCACCACCGAATAGGAATAATGGTAATAGCCGCCGCCATTGGCGCAGCTGCCCATCGAGATGACGTAGCGCGGCTCCGACATCTGGTCGTAGACCCGGCGCAAAGCGGGCGCCATCTTGTTGCAGAGCGTGCCGGCGACGATCATCACGTCCGACTGGCGCGGGCTGGCGCGCGGCGCGACGCCGAACCGCTCCAGATCGTAGCGCGGCATGTTGGCGTGGATCATCTCGACCGCGCAGCAGGCGAGCCCGAAGGTCATCCACCACAAGGAGCCGGTCCGTGCCCACTGGAACAGATCCTCGGTGGAGGTGACCAGGAAGCCCTTGTCCGTGACTTCGCCCTGGAGGTCGGCGAAGAAGGCCGGGTCCGGCTGCTGGAGGTCGGAGGGGCGCAGATTCTCGTCGCGCGGGTCGAGGATCACTCCCATTCGAGCGCTCCTTTCTTCCAGGCGTAGACGAAGCCGAGGATCAGCTCGACGAGGAAGACCATCATCGCCCCCCAGCCGACCACGCCGATATTCTTGAGCGACACCGCCCACGGAAACAGGAAGGCCGCTTCGAGGTCGAAGACGATGAACAGGATCGAGACGAGGTAGAAGCGGACGTCGAACTGGGCGCGGCTGTCCTCGAACGCGGGGAAGCCGCATTCATATTCGGCGAGCTTGTCCGGATAGGGGTTGGACGCCCCCGTCAGCTTCGCCACCATCATCGGCAGGACGACGAAGGAGAAAGACAGCCCCAGGGCCACGACGAGGAACAGCAGGATGGGCAGGTAACCGGCGGCGACGGACGCCATTGGGGACTCTCCGGGGGCGACAAGTTGCGCGGCTTCTAGGCCAGAGGTCCGGCCTCCGCAACACCCGATGCCCGGCGATTGACACGCCCGGGCCCGCCCCTCAAAACCCGTCGCGGGAAAGGGGAATCAGCATGAAAAAGACTATCGCGGCGCTCGCCTTCGCGACCGCCTTCTGGGCCGCTCCCGCCTCCGCCCAGATGGTCAGGGCCCAGGACCCGGGGAGCCTCGTGCGCGCCCTTCAGCAGGGAGGCTATGCCGCCAAGCTCGGCACCGACAAGGTCGGCGACCCGATGATCACCAGCGGCGTCGCCGGCACCACCTTCCAGATATTCTTCTACAATTGCACCAACCACAAGGAATGCGCCACCGTCACTTTCCACTCGGGCTACGACCTGGACACTTCGCCCGGGCTCGACAAGATGAACGAGTGGAACCGCGGCAAGCGCTTCGGGCGCGGCTATCTCGACAAGGAAAACGACCCCATACTCGAGATGGACGTCGACCTCGACGACGGCGGCGAGGCGCCGCTCCTGTTCATCGACAATATCGAATTCTGGGCGAGCATCCTCACCGACTTCGAGAAGCATATCGGCTACCGCAAGTAACCCTCGTCGGTCTCGAAGCGGGAATCAGCCCCGCACCGCTTTCGCCACCAGCCGGTGCAGCTTCGAATGGAGCTCGCCGTTGGCGGCAAGCACCTGGCCCTTGGCGATGCCGGCTTCGGAACCGCGGAAATCGGTGACGAAGCCGCCCGCCTCGCGCACCAGCAGCAGCCCGGCGGCGAGGTCCCAGGATTGCAGATCCTCCTCCCAGAAGCCGTCGTAGCGGCCGGCGGCGACCCAGGCGAGGTCGAGCGCGGCCGAGCCGAAGCGGCGGATGCCGCAGACCTGCGGCGCGACCGCGGCGAGGATCTTCTCGAACCGCTCCATATGGCCGTGGCCAAGGAACGGGATGCCGGTCGCGACCAAAGCTTCGTCGAGATGGCGGCGGCCGGAGACGCGCAGGCGCCGCTCGTTGAGCCAGGCGCCCCTGCCCTTCTCCGCCCAGAAGCTCTCGTCGGTGAGCGGCTGGTAGACCAGCGCCTGGGTGATCTCCGGCTTGCCCTGCGCCCCGCGCGGATCCTCGACGGCGATCGAGATGGCGAAATGGGGGAGGCCGTGGAGGAAGTTGGTGGTGCCGTCGAGCGGATCGACGATGAAGCGCGGCTTGTCCGGATCACCGTCGATCGCGCCGCCTTCCTCGAGCGTCAGCCGCCAGTCGGGGCGGGCGTGGCGCAGCTCCTCGACGATGGTCTTCTCGGCCTGCCGGTCGGCCATCGACACGAAGTCGGCGGGCCCCTTGCGGCTCACCTGCAGCAGCTCGACCTCATTGAAGTCGCGCCTCAGCCGCGGCGCCGCCTTGCGGGCGGCGCGCTGCATGACGGTGATCAGGCCGGAATGGGAAACCATTTGCTCTCCTCTACCCCTCTCCCCTTGCGGGAGAGGGAGGGGCCCGCCCGCGAAGCGGGTGGGAGGGTGAGGGCAAGGGCCATCCCCTCACCCTGCCGCCTTCGGGACCCCATCAAAGTAATACTTTGATGGGAAGCCTTCGGCGGCTGTCCCTCTCCCGCAAGGGAGAGGGAAGCTCAGTCCGCCCGCCTCACATAGGTCTGCTCGTAGACGTCGACGACGATCCTTGTGCCGGAGCCGATATGCGGCGGCACCATGACGCGAACGCCGTTGTCGAGGATGGCGGGCTTGTAGCTCGACGAGGCGGTCTGGCCCTTCACCACGGCGTCGGCCTCGACGATGGTCGCCTCGATCGTGTCGGGAAGCTGGACCGAGATCGGCCGCTCGTCGTGCAGCTCCATGACCACGTCCATGCCGTCCTGGAGGAAAGCGGCGGGCTCGCCGATCAGGTCGCGCGGCAGATGGACCTGCTCGTACGTCTCCTTGTCCATGAAGACGAGGCTGTCGCCCTCGGCGTAGAGATACTGGAAATCCTTGGTGTCGAGGCGGACCCGCTCGACCGTCTCGGCGGAGCGGAAGCGGACGTTGGTCTTGCGGCCGTCGATGAGGTTCTTCATCTCGACCTGCATGTAGGCGCCGCCCTTGCCCGGCTGGGTGTGCTGGATCTTGACGGCGCGCCAGATGCCGCCCTCATATTCGATGATATTGCCGGGACGGATGTCCACGCCGCTGATCTTCATGTCTGTCTCTCGGGAGAAAGTGTTTTAAAGAGCCGGGCCGCGCCTTAGCCGCCGGACCGCTTGCCCGCAAGCAGCGGGTAGGGATTGATCGCCGTGCCCTGGTACCATTTCTCCCCCGGCGCCATGCGGTGGATGGCGAAATGGAGGTGGGGGCCTTCGGGATTGGCATTGCCGGTCGAGCCGACGCGGCCGATCGGATCGCCCTGCCTCACCGCCTGCCCTTCGCGCAGGCCGGGGGCGTATGCCTCGAGGTGGGCGTAATAATAAGTGTAGAGCCCGTCCGGCGAGCGAACGTAGGCGGTGATACCGCCGCCGCCGTTGGAGAAGAACAATTTCTCCACCGTGCCGGGCATCGCCGCGACGACCGGCGTGCCGCGCGGCGCCATGATGTCGATCGCGTCGTGGACCCGGCCGCCCGAGCGCGCCTGGGTGAAGGTGTCGCCGAGCTGCTCCGCCTTTATCCCGGCGACCGGGATGGCGAGCCCCGACGGGGCGATGGCGAGCGGCGCGCGGGGCGCCTCTGGCGCCGGGCGCGCCGGCGGCGGTGGGGCCGTCGCGACATGGCCGCGGTTGAAGGCGACCAGCCAGAAGGCGCTGGTCAGGAAGCAGGTCACCAAGGCGGTGGCGGCAATGACGAGGATGAGCTTCAGCCGGTCCATTCAGCGCCCAACGCAACTTATTCCCGACCCGTTCCGTTACGGCGGCGCATGACCGGAACCGTCCGCATCGGCTGCTCGGGCTGGATCTACCGCCACTGGCGGGGCCTGTTCTACCCGGAGAAGATGGCCCAGCGGATCTGGTTCGACCATTATGCCGAGACTTTCGCCACGGTCGAGATCAACGCCAGCTTCTACCGCCGCCCCACGCCCGAGAATTTCGACGCCTGGCGCGACCGGGCGCCGTCCGGCTTCCGCTACGCCGTCAAGGTGCCGCGCTTCATCACCCACATGAAGAAGCTGATGGACTGCGCCGAGCCTGTGGAAGAGTTCCTGGCGCGGGCGAGGCGGCTGGGCGAGACGCTCGGGCCGGTCCTCTACCAGTTGCCGCCGCGCTGGGCGCTGAACCGCGAGCGGCTGGAGGATTTCCTCGCTCTCCTGCCGCCCGACCTCACCCACGTCTTCGAGTTTCGCGAGAAGAGCTGGGTGACGAAGGAGGTGCTCGCTTTGCTCGACGCCCACGGCGTCTCCTTCTGCGCCCACGACATGCCGGGCTCGGCCACCCCGCGCTGGGCGGCCGGGCCGGTCGCCTATGTCCGCTTCCACGGCGGCGAGGGCAAATATTGGGGCCGCTATTCGGACGAGGGCCTGCTCGCCTGGACCGACTGGCTGGTCGGCGAGGCGCGCGGCGGCCGCGACGTGTGGTGCTATTTCAACAACGACATAGGCGGCCACGCCGTCCACGACGCTTTGACCCTGCGCAGCATGGTCAGCCAGGCGATGCGCTGAACCGGAAGCGGAGGCGGATGAGCCCGCCGGGTTGCTGCGAATCCCGACGAGCCCGCGCGCACGTCTAACATGGATGCGCGGATCGGCCACACCCGATCAAGCGGGCTGGGCTTCTCCCGCCAGGCCGGCGGCAAAGGCGATGCGCAGCGCCTCCGAAAGGCTCGCGACGCGAAGCTTCTTCATGACATGAGCCCGGTGGATCTCGACGGTGCGAGCGCTGATGCCGAGGTCGGTAGCGATGGCCTTGTTCGAGCGGCCTTCGACGAGCCCGGCCAGCACTTCCGACTCGCGCGCGGTGAGCGCGCCGAGACGAAGCTGCGCTTCGCGAGCGCGCCCCGCGCGTTGCCGATCCCGCGCCCTGTCCGCAAAGCCTTCCTCGATCGCCGCGATCAAGGTCGCGGCCTCGAACGGCTTTTCGATGAAATCGAGCGCTCCCTTTTTCATGGCCCGCACGGCAATGCCGATATCGCCGTGGCCGGTGATGACCACGACCGGCAGCGACACGCCCCGCTCCCGTAGCGCGCCCAGCACTTCCAGCCCGTCCATATCGGGCATGCGGACGTCCATCACGACGACGCCCCCCGGCAGGGTCGCCGCGGAAGCCAGGATCTCAGCTCCCGAAACGTAGGTCTTCACCGTATAGCCCGACGTCCTGAGCATGAAGCTCACCGACCGGCGGACGGCTGCGTCATCGTCGACGAGATGCACGACACGGCTTCCGGGCATGATCGACCCCCCGAACGACCATTGCCGATTAGCCTTTCCGCGGCCGCACGCCAAGCCGTCCTGTCGCCGGGCGCGGCGGCACGCCCCGCGCACTTTGGTGTACGCGAAGCTGAGCGGACATGGCACAAGGCGCCGGTGCGCACCCTCGTCCCCCGCTCGCTGCCCTCGTCCGCGGTCTATCCGCTGGTGATCGCTTCGGTGCTGGTCGCGGGGCTGATCCGCGCCGTGCTGGAGACGTGGCTGGGCGAACGGGGGCCGTTCATCCTGTTCATACTGCCCGTGGTGCTCGCGGCCATGCTGGGCGGGCGGGGTCCCGGCCTGTTCGCCGGCGCGCTGTCGCTGGCTTTGGGTTTCACCTTCATTCCGCCGGAAGCGCGCACGTCCCCGGTCAATCTCATGCTGGGTTTGATTTTCGCGCTGGTGTGCCTCGGCGTCGGCTGGCTGGCCCGCAGCTCGACGCTGCAGCAATCGCTCAACGACAAGCTCAGGCGGGCTGCCGAGATCGAGGCCGCGGAGGCGCGGACCGCCCGCGAGGAATTGCACCTCCTGCTCGAGGCGGCGACTCGCCATGCCATCTTCAAGGTCGGCGTCGACGGCTCGGTCGCCAGCTGGAATGCGGGGGCGGAGCGCATCTTCGGCTGGTCCGAAGCGGAGGCGATCGGCCGCCACTCCTCCCTCTTCTACCCGCCGGACGAGCAAGCTTATGCCCGCGCCATGGCGGACCTCGCCGCCGCGAGCGAGGACGGACGCGTGGCCGAAGAGGCCTGGCAGTCGCGTAGCGACGGCTCCGAATTCCTGGCCGAAGTGACGATCACGCCGATGCGGGGCTCCGACGGCGCGCTCGCCGGCTACGCCAAGATCGTCCACGACGTCACCGAGCGCCGGGCCGTGCAGAGCGCCTTGCAGCGCCGCGAGCGGCATCTCCAGTCGATCCTCGACGAGGTCCCGGCCGGGATGGTCGTGATCGACGAAGCCGGGACGATCATCTCGTTCAGCAAGACGGCGGAGCGCCTGTTCGGCTGTGAGGAAGCCAGCGTCGTCGGCACGAATGTCGGCAGATTGATGCCCGCCGCCGACGGGGAGCGCATCCGCGCCGATATCGAGCGTTACCTCGAAACCGGCGTCCGCAAGCTCATCGGCATCGGCCGCATCATCACCGGCCTCGCCGCCGACGGCCGCACCTTTCCAATGAAGATCTCGGTCGCGGAAGCGACGGTCGAGGGCCAGAGGCTGTTCACCTGCTTCCAGGAGGATCTGACCGAGCGCCGGGAGTTCGAAGCGCGCGTCGAATGGCTCCAATCGGAGCTGATCCAGGTGGCGCGGCTGAGCGCGATGGGCACGATGGCGTCCACGCTCGCGCACGAGCTGAACCAGCCGCTCAGCGCCATCGCCGCTTATGGCCAGGCCGTCGGAACTCTGCTCGAAGCGAGCGAACCGCTCGACCGCGACAAGATGCGCGAGGCGACGGCGGAAGTAGCGGCCCAGGCGCTGCGCGCGGGCAGCATCGTCCGGCACCTGCGGCAATTCGTCGCCCGCGGCGAAGTCAGCAAGACGCTGGAGGACCTCCCGGGGCTGATCGACGAAGCGAGCGTGCTCGCGCTCGTCGGCAGCCGCGAAAAAGGCATCGTCAGCCGCTTCGACTACGATCCCGCCGCGACGCCGGTGCTGGCCGACCGGGTCCAGATCCAGCAGGTGCTGATCAACCTCATGCGCAACGCGATCGAGGCGATGGAGGATTGCCCCGCGCGGACCCTCATCGTGCGGACCGCGCTGATCGATCCGGACACGGTCATGGTGAGCGTCGCCGATACCGGCGCCGGTATCGCGGCCGAGATGGACGAGCGGCTTTTCGAGGCGTTCGCCACCACCAAGAGCGAGGGCATGGGCCTCGGCCTGTCGATATGCCGCACCATTGTCGAGGCCCATGGCGGGCACATCAAGGCGCTGGCCGCCGAAGGCGGGGGCACCGAGTTCCAGTTCACTTTGCCAAGGATCGCGGCCTGAGCGGCGCGGACCTTCAGCCTAGCGCGGGAGGATCGCCGCGAAGGCCTGCACCGCCTTGGCCGGTCCTCGGGGATGCGCCCAGATTGCCGAGCATATTGCCAGGAAGTCGGCGCCCGCCTCGACCAGCACCCGGCCGTTCTCCGGCGTGATGCCGCCGATGGCGACGCAAGGGATCTCGAAGACGCGCGACCACCAGGAGAGGATCGAAGGGTCGGGGCGATGGTCGGTCGGCTTGGTCGTCGTCGGGAAGAAGGCGCCGAAGGCGACGTAATCGGCGCCCGCCTCGCCCGCTTCCATGGCGAGGTGGCGGCTGTCGTGGCAGGTGATGCCGATCTGCGCGGCGGGGCCGAGCAGCGCCCGCGCCTCGCGCGGATCGCCGTCGCCCTGGCCGAGATGGACGCCGTCGGCGCCGAGGCGCTTGGCCAGCCCCATGTCGTCGTTGACGAGGAAGGCGACGTCGCGGGCGCGGCAGATTTCGAGCAGAGGCTCCGCGAGCCGCGCCGCCTCGTACCGGTCGACGCCCTTCACCCGGAACTGGAAGGCCGCAACCGGGCCGGCGGCGAGCGCCTCATCGAGCCGGCTCGGAAAGTCGCCGCCGACATCGAGCGGCGAGACCAGGTAGAGCTGGCACGCCGGGCGCTCGATCGGCTCGAAGCGGGCGGCGAAGCCGGGGTCGAGCGCCAGGGGATCGTCTTCGTCCATCGGCCGGCCGGTCAGGCCGCTACCTTCCGGGTCGAGGCGCGGTGGATGTCGTCGATAGCTTCGCCGAGCGCGCGGTCGAATTCCTCGTCGCTCATCGAATGGCGCAGATCCTCCAGCAAGGCGCGGCTGAAGCTGGCGATCATGCCCGGATTCCTCGCCAGCTCGGCGCAGGCCTCGGGCCGGCCATAGCCGCCGGAAAGGGCGACGACGCGGAGCACGCGCGGATGGTCGACGAGCGGCCGGAACAGGCCCGGTTCGGCAGGAAGCGACAGCTTGAGCATCACCCTGTCGTCGCCGGGAAGCTCATCGAGCGCCTTTTCAAGCTCGGCGAGGAGAAGCCGGTCCGCCGCGGTCCGCTCCGGGCTCTTGATGTTGACCTCGGGCTCGATGATCGGGACCAGGCCGGCGGCGAGCACCTGGCGCGCCACCTCGAACTGCTGCCGCACGATGGCGGCGATCCCGGCGGGGTCGGCGAGGTTGATCACCGAGCGCTCCTTGGTGCCGAACATGCCGAGCGCCCTGGAGCGGCGCAGCAAGTCGTCGAGCCCGGGCGTCGGCTTCATCAGCTGGACGCCGTCCGCCTCCGCCTCGAGGCCCTTGTCGATCTTGATGAAGGGGACGATGCCCTTGTCGCGCAGCACCTCGGGCACCGGGCGGCCGCCCACCTCGCCGTCCATGGTGCGCTCGAACAGGATGGCGCCGATCACCTTGCCGCCGCCGAACGAGGGCGCATCGATGATCCGCGAGCGCATGGCGTGGATGAGGCCGAACATCTCCTCGTCGCTCGACCAGGCGCCTTCCTCGATGCCGTAGCCCTTGAGCGCCTTGGGCGTCGATCCGCCGCTCTGGTCCAGCGCGGCGATGAAGCCCTCACCCGTCTCCATCCGCGCCCTCATCCGCGCCTCGTCCATGCGTCTCGTTCCTCGATTCGGTGTGAAGC
>JBJMTY010000188.1:0-13522 GCA_045811445.1 Allosphingosinicella sp.
CGCGGCCAGCGGCGCGGTGGCGTCGACCGCCAGCAGGTCGGCGATGCCCCCGCCCGAAGCGGGCGGAAGCGGGACCAGCTTCGGGCTGCCCGTCTTGCCCGCGGTGCGCACCGGACCGACGCGGATGGTGACCGGCCGCTTCGACAGAGCCGGCCCGAGCGCGAGGAACTCGCCCCGCTCGAGGTCGCGGATCGCCTCGGCCTGGCGCCGCTCCATGCCGAGCAGATCGGCGGCGCGCAGCATGTCGATGTCGAGAAAGGTGCGGCCCATCAGGAAGTTGGAAGCCTCGGCCGCGACGTTCTTGGCGAGCTTGGCGAGGCGCTGGGTGGCGACGATGCCGGCGAGGCCGCGCTTCCTGCCCCGGCACATCAGGTTGGTCATCGCGCCGAGCGACAGGCGCCGGACCTCGTCCGGCACCTCGCCGGCGACGGCGGGCGCGAAGAGCTGCGCTTCGTCGACCACGACGAGGGCCGGATACCAATGCTCGCGCGGCGCCTCGAACAGAGCCGAGAGGAAGGTTCCGGCGCAGCGCATCTGGCCCTCGACGTCGAGCCCCTCCAGGTTGAGCACCACCGACGCGCGCTGCTCGCGCACCCGCGCGCCGATCCGCGCCACCTCGGCCAGGCTGTAGTCGGCGGCGTCGAGGCTGAGGTGGCCGAACGCGTTGGACAGAGTGACGAAATCGCCCTCCGGATCGATCACCACCTGCTGGACGAGCCCGGCGCTCTCCTCGAGCAGGCGGCGCAGCAAATGCGACTTGCCCGAGCCCGAATTGCCCTGGACGAGCAAGCGCGTGGCGAGCAGCTCTTCGAGGTCGATCGGCGCGGGCGCGCCGGCGGCGAGGCCGAGGTCGATCCGGGTGGTCATCGCCTCGCTTTGGCCCAGCCGTCCGGCGGCCCGCAAGCGCCATGCGACGGGCCGCGCGGGCCTTGCCTTCCTCGCCGTCCTGCGCTTCGATGCGGCCGGAGGGCGGCCGTGGAAGCGCGAACGGACGAGAAGACCGAGCAGATCGTCGCGCGCGTGTTCGGCTGTCCCGCCGAGGTCGCGCGGCAATTGCTCGGTCGCGGCCGCTTCCGGGCCTATGAGCGCCACGCCGTGGTGGTCCGGCAGGGAGACCGGCTGGCTTTCGCCTGGCTGGTCATCGACGGCCGCGCCCATGCCTTGCTCTATTCGGCCGACGGCCAGACCGTGTTTCTCCAGGATTACGGCCCCGGCGACCTGTTCGGCGCCTTGGGCGAGCTCGACCGGCCGGCCCAGGAAGCGGACGTTGTTGCCGCGGTGCGGCTCGCGACCTTGATATTCGACGGGGGCGAGATCGCGCTGCTGGCCGAGCGCCACGGCTGCATTGGCCTGGCTTTGTCGCGCATGCTGCTGCGCCGGCTGCGGCAGGCGAGCTCGCGCATGTACGAGCGCGCGGCGCTGACCGCGGTCGGCCGGGTCCATGCCGAGCTGCTGCGGCTGGGCCGCGACGCCGCCGCCGCCATGACCATCCGCCCCGCGCCGATCCTCTCCGAGCTGGCGCTGCGGGTGGCGACGACGCGCGAGACCGCCTCGCGCGCGGTCAGCGCGCTGGAGCGGCGGGGGATCATCCGGCGGGAAAGCGAGGCGCTGGTGATCGTGGCGCCGCGGCGGCTCGAGGAGATGGTGCTATGAGCGCGGACGCAGGGCGTAGAGGCTGAGCGGCGCGCCCGGCGCGACGGGGTCGAGCTCGCCGACCAGCTCACTGCCCGGCGCGTGCGGCCCGGCGGCGGTGAGCGCGGCGGCGAAATCGCCGGTGACGCAGGCCGAGCCGGCCGGCGTCGACGCGGCGGCCGCCGAGGCCGCGGCGGTGGCGGTCACGGGCAGCCGCTCGCCTTGCGAGAAGGGATCGGCGAACGCCGCCGCCACGCCGTAATCGCCCCCCACGCGATAGCCGTCCGCCGCGAGCCGAACCGCGACCTCGCCGGCCGCGGCGCAATCGGCCCAGGCTGCGAGCACCTGGTCCCCCGACCAATAAGGCGACAGTAGGGGGAGGGGCGCCTCGCCGAGCCGGACGCGCAGGGCGCCGAGCCGCTCGTTCGCCTCCGCGCCGATCGCCAGCACCGCGAACGGCCTCAGCGCTTCGGCCGCGTCCCCCGCTTGTGGGAGGGCGGCCGCGGCGTCGCGCGGCGCGCGGATCAGGCGCTGGCGCCAGCCGCCCGCCGCCCAGCGACAGGCGGCGCGGGCGGCGGCCCCGCTCTTCCTGGCGCCGGACGGCTCATCGAGCACCAGCAGCTGTACCGCTTCGCTTTCCAGCCGCCGCGCGTTCATCAGCGCGGCGCCCATCGCTATCTCGTCGGCGACCGAAATCGTCGCCGCTTCGGGGGCGGCGTCGAACGGGCGGACGGGCCTGACCTCCTCGGCGTGGGCGATGACGGCGTCGAAGCGCCGTCGCCAGCTCGCGCCGAACGGGTCGACCGAGCGCGCCGCGAAGGCGGCGATGCCGCCCGGCAGGACGAGGTGCAGCGCCGCCCCGCGCGCCAGCAGCGCCTCGGCGACGATGATGTCCGCCCCGGCGGCGAGCGCGCCGTAGCCGAAGCCGACCCGCTCCTGCTCCAGCGCTTCCTCGATCTCGCGGAGCAGGCCGGCGCGCGCGCGCTCGCCGCTGAACGCCATGTGGCCGCCGAAATGCAGCGACCGCGGCGGCCGCAGCGGATCGAGCCATCCGGCCTCACGCCTCTGCTCGACGAGGATCAGCGCGAACTGGCGCAGGGTCGAGGCATGGTCCTCCCAGGCGCGGGGGGCGAGGGCCACGGCCTCGGCCAGGGCGGCGCCCGCCTCCGCCTCGCGGTCGAGCAGCAGCAGCGCCTCGGCCCGGGTGGCGGCGCGCCAATAGGGGGTTTCCGGTTCGTCGGGAAAAGCCTCGACCCGCTCGATGACGTCAGCGGCCAGGGCCGCCGCCTTCTCGCCTTGCCCGGCCAACAGCAGCAAGCTCGCCGCATTGATCAGGGCATAGGTGGAGGGCTCCAGCTCGGCTGCCGCTCGGTAGGCCTCCGCCGATTCCAGCAAAAGGCGCGAGCGGTCGTTTTCGGCGGCCGCAAGCGCACGATCCTTGAGGAGCCTCCCCTTGGCGCACAGCCAAGCCACTCTATCCTCGTCGCCCGGAACGACATCCTGCAGCAGCCGCCACGCCTGCGCCACGGCACCGACGCGCGCGAGTGCAATCACCGAGGCGAGATTCGCGGTGGACACGTCGCGCTTATGGACCGGGCTCGGCGAGATGTCCTCCCGGATATCCGACGTCCGGGTCCACGATCAGGGGCAGCCGGCGGATGGTAGGGTCGCCGGTTTGCGTCTGTGCGATGTCGAGATAGATGTTGAAGGACGTAGAAAAGTCCTGCGGATTGGAAGCGCCGCCGTCCGCCGCGGCGTCGGCGATGAAAGCGGCGACGCGGCAACCATCCCCCGCGGTCCGGCCCGTCTTGAACAGGCCGCTTGAATCGAACCAGCCGCACAACGGGTTCGTGTAATAGGCGTCGTTGTCCGGACTCGTTCCGCTCTTCTCGACCATGAATGGTTCGGACCTGGTGGAAAAGTACAGGTTGTCGTGCGCCGTGATGATGACGCAATATGCGCGTTCTTGCGAACGAATAGACAAATCCGTCTTGGTTTTGTCGCGATCGATCGGAGCGTTCGGAGTGTGGCCGCGGAGTAGGTCCGGGTCGAGGGCATATTCGCGAATGTAGTCCACGATCGTTTTCCCGGCGGCCATGTCGAACGACCAAGCCTTGTGGTACACAAAAGCGATCTTGCTGCCCGAGACTTTCATCTTCAGGACCCAGCACACGACGTGATTCGGCTCTTGTCCCGCGGGCGTGGTGCCCAACGCCATGATCTGCGTCGGGTCGATCAGCGGTCTCATTAGGGCTGCCATCGGTTCCTCCTCTAGTTCGCGTCGAGCTTCGAGATTCGTGCCTGCCATTGGCGCCAGCGCCGATTGGTCGGGTCCGCCGCGGTCAGGTGGGCCGCCAGCGTCGCGGCGCGCTTCGCGTAGAGCGCCGCGTCCGTGCGCCGGCCATGGTCGCGATGAAACTCGGCCATCGTCATCAGCGCCCGCATCTGCTGGTCCTGGATGTCGAGGTCGTCCGGCGAAGCGCGGGCCAGCCCTTCCAGCAGACCGAGATAGGTCTCGAACGAAGCCTTGGCGCGGGGCAGGTCGGCTCGGGCGAGCCAGGCTTTGCCCACCCAGGCGTGACGATTGGCAACGTCTTCGACGGCCTTGGGATCTTGCGGCAACATGCGGCGCACCCTTTCCATGGCGGCGAGGGAGGCGAGACAGCTCGGCAAGGCGGCTGCCGGCGCCGGCTGGCCGTCGAGCTGCAAGGTACAGAGATTGCCTTCGGAATAGCCGAGCTCGCGGAAGGACCGCGGATCGCCCGGTTTCGCCTGGATCAGACGCCCGGCGAGGGATTTGTAAGCTTCCCAATGTCGGCGAGCGGTCGGCCAGTCACTTCTGCCATACGCCAGGAAACCGATCCAATATTCGCTCTGGGCATGGTTGTAGAGGCGCTCGGGATCGCCCGGGCTTGCCGCCAGAATCGCTCCGGTAGTCCGGGCCGCCTCGGCGAATTCGCCCGCCGCGGCGGGGGAGTTTCCCAGCTTTTCGTCATCTTCGCCCATAACCAGAAGAGTGCGGGCGCGACGCTCCAGCGCATCCGGCGACAGCCTGGACAGATCCTGCTTGCGGTAATGGTCGAGCGCACGCTCGTTCACTGCGCGCATGATCGGAAGGCGCCCGACACTTTTCAGCTTATCGCGCAAATCGGTCAGCATGAACTCGACCAGTCCTTCCGCTTCCACGCGCTGGCGTTCGGCCTCGCGCCGCTGGCCGAAGGCGAAGGCCGTCAGCATCGCCATCGCTAGCACCGCCGCCAGCGCCATGCCCGTGACGTAGGTCACGCGCCGCACACGGCGCTGAGCGTCGCGCTGGACGAGCGCGTCCAGGCCGACGCCGGCCAGCCCGGCAACCAGCTTGAGGAGGCCGAGCCGCTTGCCGTCGCGTCCCGGCCGCAGATCGGCCGCGAGCGGCTCGACGCGGCCGCCGGCGCTCAGCGCGTCCGGAAAGCATGAGCCGGGCTCGCCGTCGACGATCGCGGCGAGGATGGGCCGGTCGGGGTGAAGGGCGCGGAAGGTCGCGATTTCCTTCGCCACCCACGGCGACGCGGCGGCGCTCGGCGAGCAGATTACGACGAGATGCTCCGATGCCGCCAGCGCCGCCCTCACCCGCTCGCTGAGGTCCCCGGCGGCCGGCAGCTCCTCGCGGTCGCGGAAGATGGGGGTCAGGCGGGCCGGCACCGGGCCATGCTCGCCTTCGCTGCCGGCCAGTCGCCGTGGCAGCCGGTAGCCCTCGAGGCGCCGGTGCAGCCAGCGGCCGACCGCCGCATCCTTGTGGCTGTAGCTGATGAACGCGGTATAGCGGGCCGCGCCTGCTTCGTCCCCGGTCCCCATGCAAGCCCCCCCGGCCAGGCGGCCGCGGCCGCGGCGGCAAGGTGCCAGAACCGGGCCCCGCGAACAATTGTCGAGCCGCCCCGGAAAACCTTGAAAACGGATGTATTTCAAGCCGCCCGCATCGACTTCCGCGCAAAGGCGCGCGCCGCGCCGGGGAAAGCGCTAGACGGCAAGCCGCGGTTTCTGGGAGACGCGACTCGTGAGCAAGGCGGCAGGGACGATCCGCGTCGGCATCGGTGGCTGGGATTTCGATCCCTGGCGCGAGAGCTTCTACCCGCCTGGCCTCGCCAGGGCGAAGCAGCTCGAATATGCCTCGCGCCGGGTCACCGCGATCGAGATCAACGCCACCTATTACAAGCTCCAGAAGCCCGAGCTGTTCGCCAAGTGGCGCGACGCGACGCCCGACGGCTTCCGCTTCGCGATCAAGGGTTCGCGCTTCTGCTCGAACCGCAAAATGCTGGGCGAGGCGGGCGAGGCGGTGGCGCGCTTCTGCGGCCAGGGCCTGGCGGAGCTGGGCGACAAATTGGGGCCGATCCTGTGGCAGTTCATGGGCACGAAAAGGTTCGAGCCCGACGATTTCGCCGCCTTCCTCGCCTTGCTGCCGAAGCAGGCGGGCGGCATCGCCCTGCGCCACGTCGTCGAGCCGCGGCACGAGAGCTTCCGCGACCCCGCGTTCGTCGCGATGGCGCGGGCCGCAGGCGTCGGCATCGTCATCGCGGACGCCGACGATTATCCCTGCATCCCGGACGTCAGCGGCGACCTCGTCTACGCCCGCCTGCAGCGCTCCCGCGAAGGCGAGCCGGCCGGTTATCCGCCGGCGGAGCTCGATCGCTGGGCCGGCATCGCCCGCGCCTGGAGCCGCGGCGAGAGCCCGCCTGGCCTCCCTTACGCCGCGCCCGACCCCGCGCCGGTGGCGCCGCGCGACACCTACGTCTTCTTCATCTCCGGCGAGAAAGCACTCAACCCGGCGGCCGCGGCGGCGCTGATCGAGCGCCTCCACGCTCTCCCATGAACCCCCTCTACGCCAGCCTTCCGACCACGGTCTTCACGCGCATGTCGGCGCTCGCCGCCGAGCATGACGCGGTCAATCTGGGCCAGGGCTTCCCCGATTTCGGCTGGCCGGACGACGTCGTCGCCAAGGCCGCCGAGGCGCTGTCGGGCTCCAACCAATATGCGCCGATGCCCGGCCTCCCCGCCTTGCGCGAGGCGGTCGCGGATCATTACCGCCGCTTCCAGGGCCTCGCCGTCTCGCCGGACGAGGTGACCGTCACGTCCGGCGCGACCGAGGCGCTGGCGGCGGCCTTGTTCGCCCTGATCACGCCGGGCGACGAGGTGCTGCTGTTCCAGCCGCTCTACGACGCCTATCTGCCTTTGGTGCTGCGCGCGGGCGGCGTACCGCGCTTCGTCCGCCTGGCGCCGCCGGACTGGCGGATCACGCCGGAAGCGCTCGCCGCGGCCTTCACGCCCCGGACCCGCTTCGTCGTCTTCAACAACCCGCACAACCCCTCGGCGCGCGTCTTCGACCGCGGAGAGCTGGCCCTGCTCGCCGAGGCCTGCGTCGCCCGCGATGCCGTCGCGCTCACCGACGAAGTCTGGGAGCAGATCACGTTCGACGGCCGCGCCGCCATCCCCTTGGCCTCGCTGCCCGGCATGGCGGAGCGGACCGTGAAGGTGGGATCGGCGGGCAAGATCTTCTCGCTGACCGGCTGGAAGGTGGGCTGGGTGGTCGCGCCCCCGGCGCTCGGGGAGCCGATCCGCAAGGCGCACCAGTTCCTCACCTTCGCGACGCCGCCCAATCTCCAGGCGGCGGTCGCCTACGGGCTGGGCAAGGAAGACGGATGGTTCGACGCCATGCGCGCCGAATTCGCCGCCGCCCGCGACTTCCTCGCACAAGGGCTCGCCGAGGCGGGCTATGCCGTGCTGCCCGCGGAAGGCACCTACTTCCTCTCCGTCGACCTCGCCGCCTCGGGCGTCGCGCTGGACGATCTCGCTTTCTGCGAGCGGGCGGTGCGCGAGGCCGGGGTCGCGGCCGTCCCGGTATCGAGCTTCTATGCCGAGGCGCCGGTGACCAGCGTCGTCCGCCTCTGCTTCGCCAAGCGCCGCGAGACGCTGGAAGCCGGGATCGCGCGGCTCGGGGCTGCCAAGCGGCTGTTCGACGGCTAGGGTCCGTACTCGATACCCGCAATGGTCGGGCGACCGCGAAGCGGCGGGCGGCTTTTGGGCCAGGGCTGCGTCCCTCGTCGGGTCACGATGCGTCAGCATCGCTCCCTCCTCGCTCCTTGCCCTGACCCAAAATCCGCTCCGTCACGACCGTTGCGGGTGTCGAGTACGGACCCTAGGAGCGGCGCATGGACTTCGATTCCCGCCGCGAGGCCGAGCCTCTGCTGTCCCGCTTCGGCGTCCGCTCGGGAGGCGGCCTCGAAGCCCGCTCGCCGATCGACGGCCAGATCATCGGCGCGGTCGAGCAATGCGGCGACGTCGCCGCCGTCGTCGAGCGCGCCCACGCCGCCTTCCTCGCCTGGCGGAGCGTCCCGGCGCCGCGCCGGGGCGAGCTGGTCCGCCTGTTCGGCGAGGTGCTGCGCGAGGAGAAAGCGGTGCTCGGCCGCCTGGTCAGCCTCGAGGCCGGCAAGATCCTCCAGGAGGGCCTCGGCGAGGTCCAGGAGATGATCGACATTTGCGACTTCGCGGTGGGGCTTTCCCGTCAATTGTACGGCCTCACCATCGCCACCGAGCGGCCGGGGCACCGGATGATGGAGACCTGGCACCCGCTCGGCGTGGTCGGGGTGATCTCGGCGTTCAACTTCCCGGTCGCGGTGTGGGCGTGGAATGCGTGCCTGGCCTTCGTCTGCGGCGACGCGGTGGTGTGGAAGCCGTCGGAGAAGACGCCGCTCTGCGCCGCCGCGGTCCAGGCCCTGTTCGAGCGCGCGGCGGCGCGGTTCGGCGAGGCGCCGCCGCACCTCAGCCAGATCGCCCAGGGCGGCCGCGAGGTGGGCGAGGCGCTGGTCGACCATCCCCGCATCGCCTTGCTCTCCGCCACCGGCTCGACCGCGATGGGCCGCGCCGTCGCGCCGCGCGTCGCCGCCCGCTTCGGCCGCGTCCTGCTCGAGCTCGGCGGCAATAACGGCATGGTCGTGGCGCCCTCGGCCGATCTCGCCCTGGCCGAGCGCGCCATCGCCTTCGCCGCGGTCGGCACCGCCGGCCAGCGCTGCACGACGCTGCGCCGCCTGTTCGTCCACGAGGAGATCTACGACCGGCTGGTGGCGCGGCTGAAGCAGGTGTGGGCCGCCGTCCCGGTCGGCAACCCGCTCGACGACGGCGTGCTGGTCGGCCCACTGATCGACGAGGCGGCGCTCGACGCGATGGACCGCGCCCTCGACGCGGCCCGGGCGCAAGGCGGCGCCGTCTCCGGCGGCGAGCGCCTCGGCGGCCTCTACGTCCGCCCGGCTTTGGTCGAGATGCCGGGCCAGACGGCGATCGCGCTCACCGAGACCTTCGCGCCGATCCTCTACGTCATGCGCTATTGCACCCTCGAAGAGGCGATCGCCGCCCACAATGCCGCGCCGCAGGGCTTGTCCTCGTCGATCTTCACCAACGACCTCAGGGAGGCCGAGCTGTTCCTCTGCGCCGCAGGCTCGGACTGCGGCATCGTCAACGTCAATATCGGCCCCTCGGGCGCCGAGATCGGCGGCGCGTTCGGCGGCGAGAAGGAGACGGGCGGCGGCCGCGAGAGCGGCTCCGACGCCTGGCGCAACTACATGCGGCGGGCCACCAACACGATCAATTACAGCCGCGACCTGCCGCTGGCGCAGGGCATAAGCTTCTCGATGCCGTGAGCGGCCGGGTCGCGATCCTGACGCCCGACCGCCATTCGGCCGGGTTCGACACGCGCTGGCCCGACGTGCTCGAGCGCGAAGCCGCGCCGCTGCGCGCGGCGGGCCTCGAGGTCGAGGGGCGCGACTGGGCGCATGCCCAGGACCTCGGCGATTTCGACCTCGTTCTGCCGCTGCTCGCCTGGGGCTATCCGTTCGCGCCCGAGCAATGGGTAGAGGCGACGGGGCGTTGGGAAGCGCAAGGCGTGGGAATCGAGAACCCGCCGGCGGTGCTGCGCTGGAACGCGGACAAGGCCTATCTCGGCACCCTCGCCGCGCGCGGCGCGCCCGTCGTCCCCACCCGCTACGTCGAGCGGGTCAGCGAGGGTGCGATGGCGGCGGCGGCCGAGGCCTTCGGGACCGAGCGGCTGGTCGCCAAGCCGCGCATCTCGTCGAGCGGCTGGCAGACGATCCGCTGGTCGCCGGGCGACAGCCTGGAGGAAGGCCCCGACGGGGCGGCGATGATCCAGCCCTATTTGCCGGACGTGGAGCAAGGCGGCGAGGTCTCGCTGTTCCATTTCGCCGGCCGCTACAGCCACGCCGTCTCGAAACGGCCGCAGCCCGGCGAGTTCCGCGTCCAGCCCGAGTTCGAGGGCATCATCCGCGCCTGCGCGCCGGCCGCCGACGAGCGCGAGGCGGCGGAGCGCGTCCTCGCCGCGGCCGGCGGGCCGCTCCTCTACGCCCGCATCGACCTCGTCCGGGGGCCGGGCGGCGCGCCGCTGCTCGTCGAGCTCGAGCTGATCGAGCCGGACCTCTATCTCGGCTACGCGCCGGACCGCGGCGCCGCCTTCGCCGCCGCCGTGCAAGAGCGCATCGCGGCGCGCTAGTACGGACCCTAAACCTTTGAGGAGAAGGCAACAAACGAACTGGTTACGGCTGCGTTCTTGATGTACGCTCGCCCGCCTAGGGCCTGTTCTGCGTACGATAATGAAAACAGTTGGGAGACGGTTCATGAACACCCGTACCTTCGCGATGATCTTCGGCATCGTGTTTCTGATCGTGGGCGCCGGAGGCTTCATTCCGGGCCTCACCGATATGGGCCATATGGGCCATCCGGGGGACGCCGGGGTCACGATGAAGACCATGTTCGGCTATGAGCTGAAGCTGTTCCCGGTGAACGCCCTCCATTCGATCGTCCATATCCTGTTCGGCATCTGGGGCATCCTCGCCGCGCGCAGCCTCGGCGGCGCCCGCGGCTATTTCCGTGGGGTGGCGGTGATCTACGCCCTGCTCACCGTGATGGGCCTGGTGCCGGCGCTCTACACCACCTTCGGGCTCATCCCGCTCTACGGCAACGACGTCTGGCTGCACGCCGTGCTCGCCATCGTCGCCGCCTATTTCGGCTGGATGAACCGCGACACCGCGACCGCCTGACGCGGCCGCGCCAAGACGAGCCGGTCCGGCCTCGCGCCGGGCCGGTTCCTCTTGCTTTCAAGGGCCTTGGGCCCGGCTTGCCGCCCGCTTCAGGCGGCCTTAATACGTGGACCTGCCTATGGCGGACGCGGCGCCCGATGGGGTCGAGCCGCGCGGGCGAACCATAAGTTAGGATCTACGAATGTTGAGGCGTCTCCTGCTCCCCCTTCTCCTCGCCGGCGCGGCTTCGCCGCTGATGGCGCAGTCGCAGCAGGAGCTCACCCCCGCCGCGCCGCCGCCCGTCGCCCAGCCGGCGCCGGTCCCCGTCCCCGTCGTCGTCGCCGGCGAGTGGAAGAAGCGGGACGCGCAGGACCTCCTCGCCTTCATCGACGGCATCGAGGAGGAGGGCCTCGATTCCTCCGACTATGACGGCACCGCGCTCAAGGCGGCGCTCGACGGCGGCGACAAAGCGAGCGTCGACCAGCTCGCCACCCGCCTGTTCGTCAAGGTGGCGAACGACCTCGCCTTCGGCCACGTCTCCGCCGACGGCCGGGCCGACTGGCACGTCAGGGACGACCCGTTCGGCCCCGCCGAGCAGCAGGCCCTGCTCACCCGCGCGCTCGGCGGCCACAATGTCGGCGACGCGCTCCGCTCGCTGCTCCCCACCCACCCGCAATATGCCGCGCTGAAGACCCTGCTCGCCAACACCGAGGACCAGGCGCTGCGCGAGAAGATCCGGCTCAACCTCGACCGCTGGCGGTGGCTGCCGCGCGACCTCGGCAGCAAATATGTCATCGTCAACGTGCCGGCCTACACCGTCTCCATCGTCGAGAACGGCACCACCCTCAACCGCCGCCGCGCCGTCGCCGGTGCGCTCAAGACGCCGACGCCGCAGCTTTCCGCGATCATCACCGGCGCCATCTTCAACCCGTGGTGGGAAGTGCCGACCAGCCTCAGCCACGAAGTCGCCGGCAAGAAGGGCTACGTCTCCGTGCCCAACGGCAGCGGCGTGCGCTGGCGCCAGCCGCCTGGGCCGTCCAACGCGCTTGGCCGGGTCAAGCTGGTGATGGGCAACCCCTACGCCATCTACCTCCACGACACCAATGCGCGGCACCTGTTCGACAAGCAGGCCCGCGCCTACAGCCACGGCTGCATCCGCACCGAGGAAGCGGTCGGCTTTGCCGAGACCCTGCTCGAAGGCACCGAGTGGGACCATGACAAGGTCCAGGCCACGGTGGCGTCGAAGAAGACGGCGCAGGCCAACCTCGCCCAGCCGATCCCGGTCTACATCGTCTATTTCACCGTCGCCTCGACCACCGACGCGGCCGGCTATCTGAGCTATACCGACCTCTACAAGCGCGACCCGATCGCGCTCGCGGCGCTGAAGGACCTGCCCTTGCCCCCGGTCGCCGCGGCCCAGGCGGCGACGCCCGCCAAGCCGGCGGCCAAGCCCGGCGCCAAGCCGGCCCCGAGGCCCGCGACCGCTGCCGCCAGGCCGGCCCGGCCCAAGCCCGCCGCGGTCGCCGCCAACTAGAGCGGAGCGAAGTCCGCGACGCCCAAGCGCTTGCCAGCGCGGCGGCGCGCCCTATCTCGCGAGGAGAAGGAGACGCGGAAGATGGCGCAAGAGCAGGCAGTGCTGGCCGGAGGATGCTTCTGGTGCACCGAGGCGGTGTTTAACGACGTGATCGGCGTGTCGCGGGTCGAGAGCGGCTATACGGGCGGCGGCGTCGCCAAGCCCACGTACAAGCAGGTGTGCGGCGGCGACACCGGCCATGCCGAGGCGATCCGCGTCACCTTCGACCCTGAAATCCTCTCCTACGCCGACCTGCTCGACATCTTCTTCGCGACCCACGATCCGACCCAGCTCAACCGCCAGGGCAATGATGTCGGCACCCAATATCGCTCGGCCGTCTTCCCGGCGTCGCCCGAGCAGGAGGCGCAAGCCCGCGCCGCGATCGAGCGGGCCGGGGCCGACTGGCCGGCGCCGATCGTGACGACGGTCGAGCCGCTCGGCGAGTGGTGGCCGGCCGAGGATTACCACCAGGATTATTGGGAAGGCGACGGCCAGCGCAGTCCCTATTGCCTCGCCGTCATCCCGCCCAAGCTCAAGAAGCTGAGGAAGAGCTTCGCCGAGCGCAGCAAGAGCGAGCCGGCTTCGGCCTGATTTCACGCCCTCTTCGCTAAACGCCCGTTGCGGCGCGGAAATTTCCGTGCAACTTTGCGCGCTGAAGCCGGCGGTCACAGCCGGCCGATTCACCAAACGGGGGACAATCTCATGAATATCCTGAAAGCCGCGGCCCTGGCCGCGCTCGCCGTCGCGACCGTCCAGCCGGCGATCGCCAAGAAGCCCGAGAAGCATTTCGTCGTCGTCAACGAGGAAGTCGGCGTGCCCGTCTTCCCGAACGACATCACCGACCGCCCCTACGAAGTGATCGGCCCGGTCAAGGCCGGGGTGCGCAAGGCGACGATCTTCAGCAAGGAAGCCTCGCAGAAGAAGATCTACCGCGAGCTGTGGGAGCGCGCCGAGAAACTGGGCGCCGACGCCGTGATCAACGTCAAATATGGCGATGCGCACATGACCGCGATGAGCTGGGGCCAGACCAACGCCACCGGCACCGCCATCCGCTTCAAGCCGCAATAAGCGGGCGCACGGCGCTCGTGCGGTCCGGAGGAGGCTGACCATGATCCTGATGCCGGCAGCGGCCTTGCTGCTCCTGCAGGGAGCGGGGGCGCCGCCTCCGCTTCCGCCCGCGCCGGTCGCGGCGCCGCGATTGGTCGTCGCGGCGCCGGCGGCCCCGGCAGGCCACCCGGGCGCCATCGTCCTGCCCAGGCAG
>JBJMTY010000189.1:0-10329 GCA_045811445.1 Allosphingosinicella sp.
AGGACCTCGGGCTTCCGGCTGGAGATGCGGACCCGTCGCCAGGCGAGGGCGGGGTCGTTCTCGTAATTGGCAGGGTCGGCGATACGCTCCATCTCCTCGTCGAGCCAGGCGCCGCGGCCGGTCCGCCGCAGCCGCTCCAGCATCTTGGGGAACAAGGTTGCCAGGTGAGTCACGTCGCCGATCGCATAATCGATCTGGCGCTTGTCGAGCGGCCGCCGCGCCCAGTCGGTGAAGCGGGCGCCCTTGTCGAGGCTCTTGCCGATCAGGCTCTCGACGAGGTTCGAATAGCCGACCTGCTCGCCCAGCCCGAGCGCCATCGCGGCGACCTGGGTGTCGAACAAGGGATGCGGCGTCTTGCCGGTCATATTGTAGATGATCTCGACGTCCTGCCCGCCGGCGTGGAAGACCTTGAGCACATCCTCATTGTCGGTGAGCAGGTCGAGCAGCGGGCCCATGTCGATCCCGTCCGCCTTGGGATCGACGGCGGCGGCCTCCTCCTCATTGCCGATCTGGATCAGGCACAAATCGGGCCAATAGGTGTTCTCGCGCATGAACTCGGTGTCGACGGCGACGAACGGCGATTTCGCCAGACGCTCGCACAGGGACCTCAGCGACTCGGAATCGGTAATCAGCGGGTGGATGTGCATCGCGAGGGCTCATAGCGGCGGCCTCACCGCTTGACAAAGCAAGGCTGCGTGGCGAAGCGCCCCCATCCTCACAATCCGTGAAAAAAGCCCGGAAAGCGCCCGAAATGCACGCCTATCGCACCCATCATTGCGGCCAGCTCCGCGCCTCCCAGGTCGGCGAGACGGTGCGCCTGTCGGGCTGGATCCACAGGAAGCGCGACCATGGCGGCGTGCTGTTCGTCGATTTGCGCGACCATTACGGGCTGACCCAGATCGTCGCCAAGGCGAACAGCGAGCCGCTGCGCGTGCTGGAGCATCTCCGCGCCGAGAGCGTCGTGACCATCACCGGCCAGGTGGTGTCGCGCGGGCCCGAGGCGGCCAATCCCAATCTCCCCACCGGCGAGATCGAGGTGTCGGCGGAGACGGTCGTCGTCCAGTCCTCCGCCGACGAGCTGCCGCTCCCCGTCGCGGGCGAGGCCGATTATCCCGAGGACATTCGCCTGCGCTACCGCTTCCTCGACCTGCGCCGCGACCGCCTCCACGCCAACATCGTGCTGCGCAGCCAGGTCATCGCCTCGATCCGCCGCCGCATGGTCGAGGCCGGCTTCACCGAGTTCCAGACGCCGATCCTCACCGCTTCCAGCCCGGAAGGCGCCCGCGACTATCTGGTGCCGAGCCGGGTCCACCCCGGCAAATTCTACGCGCTCCCGCAGGCGCCGCAGATGTTCAAGCAATTGATCATGGTCGCGGGCTTCGACCGCTATTTCCAGATCGCCCCCTGCTTCCGCGACGAGGACGGCCGCGCCGACCGCTCGCCGGGCGAATTCTACCAGCTCGATTTCGAGATGAGCTACGTCACCCAGGAAGACGTGTTCCAGACGATCGAGCCGGTGCTGGCGGGCGTCTTCGAGGAATTCGCGAACGGCAAGGCGGTGACGCCCGCCGGCACCTTCCCGCGCATCCCCTACAAGGAAGCGATGCTGCGCTACGGGTCCGACAAGCCCGATTTGCGCAACCCGATCCTGATCTCCGACGTCACCGAGCATTTCCGCGGCTCGGGCTTCGGCCTGTTCGCGCGCATCGTCGAGGGGGGCGGCACCGTCCGCGCCATACCGGCGCCCGGCACCGCCGGCCAGAGCCGCAAATTCTTCGACGACATGAACGACTGGGCGCGTTCCGAGGGCCATGCCGGCCTCGGCTACGTCACCCAGAAAGGCGGCGAGCTTGGCGGCCCGATCGCCAAGAATCACGGCGACGAGGGCATGCGCCGGCTGATCGCCGAGCTCGGCATCGGCCCGGACGACGGCATCTTCTTCGCCGCCGGCAAGGAAGGCCAGGCGGCCCGGCTCGCCGGCGCGGCGCGCACCCGCGTCGCCGAGCAGCTCGGCCTGATCGCCGACGACCGGTTCGAATTCTGCTGGATCGTCGACTTTCCGATGTACGAATATGACGAGGAAGCGAAAAAGGTCGATTTCAGCCACAACCCCTTCTCGATGCCGCAGGGCGAGCTGGAGGCGCTGGAGAGCAAGGACCCGCTCGACATCCTCGCCTTCCAGTACGACATCGTCTGCAACGGCGTGGAATTGAGCTCGGGCGCGATCCGCAACCACCGGCCCGACATCATGTACAAGGCGTTCGGGATCGCCGGCTACAGCCGCGACGAGGTCGACCGCAACTTCTCGGGCATGATCAACGCCTTCAAATATGGCGCGCCGCCCCACGGCGGCTCGGCGCCGGGCATCGACCGCATCGTCATGCTGCTCGCCGGCGAGCCCAACATCCGCGAGGTCGTGCTCTTCCCGATGAACCAGAAGGCCGAGGATCTGATGATGGGCGCCCCCGGCGAAGTGACGGCGAAGCAGCTGCGCGAGCTCAACATCCGCCTCGTCGAGCCCGCGAGCGCGGCGAAGAAGGACCCGGCGAAGGTGGTGGCTCCGGAATAAGTTGCGGCGATTAACCCGTCATGCCAGCGAAGGCTGGCATCCATGCCGACTCAGAATGGACCCCGGCCTGGGTTCCCATCAAAGTACTGCTTTGATGGGGTCCCTCCTGGGGTGACGAGGTGTCCGTGACCATCACCCTCTCCGACTACGAATCCGGCCCGAAATATCACGGCGACTACGAAGCCGATTTGTGCGCGCTGCAGGAACGGCTGACCTACGCGCTCGTCGCCCACGTCCTCCACAGGAAGCGCAGCCTGATCGTCTGCGAGGGCTGGGACGCGGCCGGCAAGGGCGGGGCGATCCAGCGCATGACCGCCAGGCTCGACCCGCGCGCCTTCCACGTCTGGCCGATCAAGGCGCCGACCGAGGAGGAGAAGGCCCGGCACTTTCTCTGGCGCTTCTGGGAGAAGCTGCCGGGGGCGGGCTCGATCGCCATCTTCGACCGCAGCTGGTACGGCCGCGTCCTCGTCGAGCGGGTCGAGGGCTTCGCCAGCGAGGCCGCATGGCGGCGCGGCTATGACGAGATCAACGAGTTCGAGGCCCAGCAGGCGTTCGACGGCACCAACATCGTCAAGCTCTTCTTCCACGTCCGCGCCGACGTGCAGGACGAACGGCTCAAGTCGCGGATCGAGCATCCCTGGAAACGCTGGAAGGTCACCGCCGAGGATTTCCGCAACCGGCGCAAGCGCCCCGAATATCTCCGCGCCATCGAGGAGATGTTCGCCCACACCCATACCAGCTGGGCGCCCTGGACGGTGATCGACGGCAATGCCAAGAAATCCGCCCGCATCGCCGCCCTCACCGCCGTCGCCGAGGCGCTGGAGACGGCGGTGCCGATGACCCCGCCCGAGGCGGATCCCGCCATCCTGGCGCTGGCGAAGGACGCTTTCGGTCAGCCGGGGTAAGCGATCGCGGCGATCTCCACGTCCCGCTCGCCGGCCGGCAGCGTCACGCGCCGCACGTCGCCGACGCTCGCCCCGCGCATCGCCCGGCCGAGCGGCGAGCTCCAGGCGATGCGCCCCGCCGAGGCGTCGGTCTCGTCTTCGCCCACCAAAGTGACGACGCGCTCCCGGTCCTCCTCGTCGACGAAGGTGACGGTCGCGCCGAAAAACACCTTCGAACGCTCGGGCTGCTCCGCCGGGTCGACGACCCTGGCGTCCTTCATCCGCCGCGCCAGCCAGCCCAGCCGCCGGTCGATCTCGCGGAGTTTCTTGCGGCCGTAGATATAGTCGCCATTCTCGGAGCGGTCGCCGTTGGCCGCCGCCCAGGCGATCGTCTCGACCAGCTTGGGCCGCTCGCCGCCGAGCAGCGAATCATATTCCGCGCGCAGCCGCCGGTAGCCGTCGGGCGTGATGTAATTTGGGCGGTCGGTCATCCGCGAAACCTAGTCCTCCCTGTCGCCGAAGGCGATGGGGAGGGGGGGTGTAGGCGGGTCGGCAGTCCGGGGGACTGCCGAGAGCCGGAACCGGCTGCGCAGCAGCCGTCGGGCGCAGCATGGTGGAGGGGCTTTGCAGCGCCGACAGCCCCTCCACCGCACTTCGTGCGGTCCCCCTCCCCACGAGCTTCGCTCGCAGGGAGGACTAGCCCTCACGCCATCTTAAAGCCTTCCTTGTTCATCATGCCGGTGATCCTGGCATTCTGCTCGGCGGTCAGCGCCTTGCGGAAGGTCGGGAAGACCTCGTCCTCCTCCATCCGGATATGCTCGCTGATCATGGCTCGGAAGTCGCGGACGCGGGCCAGCCATTCGGGGCTGGTCTTGGGGATCGTCTCGAGCTCGTAGAGGTAGGTCTTGACGTAGCCGTGCTCGGCGTTGAGCGCGTCGGCGTCGTGGGCGAGATTGGCCTCGCGCAGCGCCGGGTAGACGACATTCTCCTCCTCGTTGGCGTGCTTGGCGAGGGCGTATTTGAGCTTCATCAGCAGCTGGGCGCGGACGAAGCTCTGGCTGTCGTCGGTCGCCTCGATACGGTCGAACAGGGCCAAAGTCGCCTTGTGCTCGGCCTTGAGGGCGTCGAACCAGTCGCCCATCGCTCCGGTCGACATCTGCACGAACAGCTTGCGCCCGACATTGGCGGCGATGCCCATCGCCGCGCCGGCCAGCGCCGCGCCGGCGAGCACGCCCGCGCCGCCATTGCCCCATGAAAAGGCGCTGTCGCCGCCCGACGAACGGCCCGACGAACGGGACGCATTGTTGCTGTTGCGGCTGCTGCCGCCGCTCGCGCGGCTACGGGTCTCGGTCGCCATCTGGCCCTCCTTGGGTGAAGTCGGGCCAAGAACCGCCGCGGGACGGGCGCGGTTCCGCCGGCCGGTCCCGCCCGCCGCGCTAAAATCGGCGTCCGATCAATAGCCTGCGACGCGGAGCTGTGACGCGTGCGGCGAGTTGCCTCCCTGGCGGGTCCACCCGTGGGCTCCCGGCGCGGGGCGCTTCGTTTCTGAAGCCGAACACAAGGGAGTCGAAGCGATGAAAGCACTCGTCTGGCAGGGCAAGCAGGACATCAGATGCGAGACCGTCCCCGACCCCGGGATCGAGGAGCCGCGCGACGCGATCATCAAGGTGACGAGCTGCGCGATCTGCGGCTCCGACCTCCACCTCTTCCACAATTGCATCCCCGCGATGAAGCCCGGCGACATCGTCGGCCACGAGATGATGGGCGAAGTCGTCGAGACCGGCTCCGCGGTGAACAAACTGCGCAAAGGCGAGCGGGTCGTCATCCCGTTCACGATCAATTGCGACGAATGCGACCAGTGCCGGCGCGGCAATTATTCGCTGTGCGAGCGCTCGAACCGCAACGGCGAGCTGGCCGACAAGGTGTTCGGCCACAGGACGGCGGGCCTGTTCGGCTACACGCATCTCACCGGCGGCTATGCCGGCGGGCAGGCCGAATATCTGCGCGTGCCGTTCGCCGATTCTACGCACATCAAGGTGCCCGATTCGATGAGCGACGAGCAGGCTTTGTTCCTCGGCGACATCTTCCCCACCGGCTGGCAGGCGGCGATCCAGGCCGATATCCAGCCGACCGACGTGGTGGCGATCTGGGGCGCCGGGCCGGTCGGCCAGATGGCGATCCGCTCGGCGATCCTGCTCGGCGCGCGCACGGTGATCGCGATCGACCGCCTGCCCGAGCGGCTGAGCATGGCCGAAGCCGGCGGCGCCATCCCGATCAACTTCGAGGATGAAAGCGTGATCGAGCGCCTGAACGAGCTCACCGACAAGAAGGGCCCCGACAAGTGCATCGACTGCGTCGGCCTCGAAGCCCATGCCGGCCACCATATCGACGCGATGATGGACCGGGTGAAGCAGGCCACCCTCATGGAGAGCGACCGGCCGCACGTGCTGAGGGAAATGATCTACGTCTGCCGCGGCGGCGGCGTGCTCTCGATCCCCGGCGTCTACGGAGGCCTCGTCGACAAAATCCCGTTCGGCATGGCGATGAACAAGGGCCTCACCTTCCGCATGGGCCAGACCCACGTGCGGCGCTGGACCGACGACCTCACCCGCCGCATCGACGAAGGCCAGATCGACCCGAGCTTCGTCATCACCCACACCGCCTCCCTCGAAGAGGGCCCGGGCATGTACCGGGTGTTCGAGCAGAAGCAGGACAGCTGCGTGAAGGTCGTCCTCAAGCCCCAGATGGAGTTGGCATGATGAACCCCGCTTCCACCCTCGTGACGAGCCGCCCCGACCGCAGCCTGACCATTACGGACCGCATCGCACGCAATCTCGGCTGGTTCAGCCTCGCTTTGGGCGCGGTCGAGATATTCGCGCCCGGCAAGCTCGGCCGCGCCCTCGGCCTCGAGGGCAAGGAGCGGCTGCTCCAGGCCTATGGCGGCCGCGAGGTCGGCGCGGGCATCTGGGCCCTCTCCGACACGCCGGCTCCGGCGATCTGGGCGCGGGTCGCCGGCGACGTGGTCGATCTCGGCACCCTCGTCGCAGGGCTTAGGGGCGCGGACGAGGAGCAGAGGCGCAACAATTTCATCGCCTTGGCCGCCGTCGCGGGCGTCACCCTGGTCGATCTGTTCACGGCCATGAGCCTCACCGCCGAGCAGAGCGAGCGCAAGGGCGAGACCGGCCGCGACTATTCCGACCGCTCCGGCTTCCCGAGCGGCATCGCCGCCGCCCGCGGCGCGGCGGGTTCGCAGACCATCCCGGTCGACTTCCAGGTCACGGCGACGGTCGAGCGGCGCGAGGAGGAGATGGAGCCGGCTTAGGCTTCGGGCGCCCGGCAGACGTCGATCCAGCCGCGGGCCATCAGAGCCGCCAGCCGCTCGGGCGCGACCTCGACCGAGCTGGTGAGCGACCCGGCCGCCGGATAGACGAGGTCGAAGCCCTGCAGCGAGACGTCGCACCAGACGGGAAGGGGGCTCGCCAGCCCGAACGGGCAGACGCCGCCGACCGGATGGCCGGTGAGGGCGAGCGTTTCTTCCGGGCCGAGCATGCGCGGGCGGCCGCCGAAGGCTGCCTTCGACTTGGCATTGTCGAGCCGCGCGATGCCGCTGGCGACGACGAGCAGCGCCTCGCCGCGGACCCTCAAAGCCAGCGTCTTGGCGATCCGCTCGGGCGCGACGCCGAGCGCCCGCGCCGCCTCGACCACGGTCGCGGTGCTCTCCTCCACTTCGATGACGGGAAGGTCCGGCGCATGGTCGCGCAGCCAGGCGCGGACGGATTCGAGGCTCATGGCGCCCCTCATAGCCGCCGGAGGGCCGGAACTTACCGATTTCTTTACCTCCCGCGCGCTAATTCCCCTTCCAGACCAGGGGAAAGACATGTCGAACCACGCGGCCGTGGAGCTCGCGCCATCTTCATTCGCAGCGGGGTCGAAGGCGGCCTTCCTGCTCGACTTCACCGAGCGCGCCTTCGTGCTGCTGATGATGGTCGCCTTCGCGATCCGCTTCAATCCGCACATCGAGGAATCGGTCTGCAACCTGCTGATCGTGATCTCGGAAGGCCTGACCGGGCTGATGATCCTGATCCGCCGCCCCGGCCCGATGATGAACACCGGCTATGGCTGGGCGATCGCCATCATCGGCACCTTCTCGCCGCTGCTGATCGTGCCGGGCGGGGTGGACTGGGTGCCGCCGGCCGCGGCGGTCCTCTTGATGACGACCGGGCTGCTGTGCAGCATCTCGGCCAAGATCTTCCTCAGGCGCAGCTTCGGCATCGTGCCCGCCAATCGCGGCATCATCTGCGAGGGGCCGTACCGCATCGTCCGCCACCCGATTTATTTCGGCTATCTGCTCGCCCAGCTCGGCTTCCTCTCGCAGAGCCTGTCGATCTACAATGGCCTGGTCTACGCCGCCTGCTGGCTGGCCATGGTGCTGCGCATCCGCGCCGAGGAGGAAGTGCTCTCCACCTCGCCGGAATATGGCGATTACCGGCAGGCGGTACGCTACCGCCTCATCCCGTTCGTCTGGTAGGAACCGTCGGAGGCGGCCGCCGCCGCGGCGTGAGCTTCTCTGTCGCCTTCCTTCTCTGTCGCCTTGGCGCGGAGGTGAGATCGACAACCCATTGCGGACATTCCGAATGCCGCTCATGATGATGGCATCGGCTCTGGGGCCATTGGGGGGCGGAAATGCTCAAAAGGATCATTGCCTCGGCGGCGATTGCGGTTGCCGCACCGGCCCTCTTCTCACCACCGATAATTGCCCAGCCTCCACAGACTGCAGCGCCGGCCACGCTGAGCGAACAGGCGCGGCAGGACGTGGTCGCCAAGCTGAGCGGCGCGCTGCGAGAGCGGTATGTATTCCCGGACGTGGGCGAAAAAGCTGCCGCCCGGATCAGCGCCGCGGCCGCAGCAGGCCAATATGCCACCCTGACGGATCCCGGAGCATTCGCAGCGCGATTGCAGGCCGACGTCGACGCCGTGGCGCACGACAAGCACCTGCGCATCAGGTCGATGAACGCCCCGCCGCCCGCGCCTTCCCCGGGGGCGCAGGCGATGCCGCGCGCGGAAGCCGGAATAGTGCGGGCTGACAAGTTGCCGGGCGGTGTCGGGTACATAGAGGTGGTCGGCTTCCCGCCCCCACAGGGATTCAAGCCCGCAATCGACCGGGCCATGTCGGCGCTGCAAGGCAGCAAGGCGCTGATCATCGACATTCGCCGCAACGGCGGGGGCGCTCCGCCGTCGGTCGCGTACCTGGTCAGTTTCCTGCTCACGCCCGGCCAGCCGGTGCCAATCAACGACATCGTCAGCCGTGTGGCGGGAACCGCAAACTTCACCCGCGAAAGCTTCCGCCGCGAGCCGACCCCGGTCAGCTTCGCGGGCGTGCCGGTGTACGTCCTTACCAGCAACCGCACCTTTTCCGGCGGGGAGGAGTTCGCCTACGACGTCAAGTCGCTCAAGCGAGGCGTGCTCATTGGTGAGCTGACCGGAGGGGGTGCCAATCCCACGGGGCCTATGCCGCTCGGCAACGGATTTATTGCATCGATACCGTTCGGCCGCGCCGAGAACCCCATCACCAAGACAAATTGGGAAGGTCGCGGCGTTGAGCCGGAAATCAAAGTCCCGGCGGCGGATGCGCTCAAGGTGGCACTCCAGCAATTGCGCCAGAGGCCCGTCGTCACGGTCGCCGAGGCTTCCCAACAGCAAGTCTTTGCGCCGCGCTCCACGCCTCTCCCGGGCACTGAGGCGGCTGTCCGCTCCGTCGTCGCCGGCCTCGTGAGCGGAAAACCTGATTACGACGCGATGAGCCCTCAGCTCGCGGACGTGACCCGCCAGCAGCTGCCGCAGCTGCAGAGCTTGTTGCAGCCTTTGGGCGAGTTTCGGTCGGCAGCGTTTGCCGGGCCAGGCCCGGGTGGCGGCGATGCTTACGACGTCCTCTTCGCAAATGGGGCGATCAAGATGGGGGTCGTGCTCGGCCCCGACGGGAAGATCGCGGGCTCCATGATCGCTCCTGGCGGACCACCGCCACGTTAGCCGCGAACAACGTCTAACTTCTCGTAGCGACAAATTCGCGAGAGTGGCTCCCCGGGACTGGGTCGAACGCATGTTACTACCTCCCTGATTTTCTTATTGTTGTCGGTGGTGCCGGTGGGGCGGTGCCCCCAGGAATGTCCCCGTCGTGTCGTCAGGCGGGCGGTTCGGCGCCGGGACTGGTGGCCGGCTGGCGGGCCTTCCAGGCCTCGATCCACGACTGCGGCCAGGCGACGGCGCGGCGGCCGATTCGCTTCGGCCGCGGCAGGTGGAGCGGATCCTCGGGCGGAAGCTCCATCATCCGGTAGATCGAGCTGCGGCTGAGCCCGATCTCCTTCTCGACGTCGGGGCGGCGGAGCAGCCGGTCAGACATGGATGCCTGTTCCTTCCTGGAGCTTGCGGTGGGGAGCGCCGCCGAACCTCGGCGGGAAGGGAAGCGGCAGCTGGTGCCAATAGATGTCGGCTTCGACGTAGCCGCGAGGGCCCGTGCCTGGTCCGGGCGGGTGGCGGAAGCAGGTGCAGCGGCCGCCGTAATACCAGTCGCACTCGGTGCGGCCGATCGGCTGGGGCGCGGTCACAGGCCGCTCCTCATCGCCTGGGCACGAAGCTGGGCGCGCTCGTCGCGGCCGAGCGAGTCCCAGAGGCGCTTCGCCTCCTCCTCGCCTCGGCCGGTGAGGCGGGCCTCCTCGATCGCGTGGGTCCGTCCCTTGTAGCGGCGCGGCTTGGTGCGCCGGGCGACCAGCCCGTCGCGGCGGAGCGCGGCCTCGATGGTCTTCGACAGCGGCAGCGGCCATTCCTGCAGCAGGCTGACGAGCAGCAGGCGCTGGCCCGGCGTAAACCCTCCGGCCGCCC
>JBJMTY010000190.1:0-7951 GCA_045811445.1 Allosphingosinicella sp.
GATTGCGCGATCCTGCTCGAAGCCATGGCCGGCTTCGACCCCAGGGACTCGACCTCGCTCGATCTGCCGGTGCCGGGCTGGGAAGCCGCGCTGAGCTCCGACGTCCGCGGCAAGCGGATCGGCATCCCGCGGGAATATCGCATCGACGGCGTCCCCGCCGAGATCGACGAGGTCTGGGAGAAGGGCATCGCCTGCATGCGCGACGCCGGCACCGAGATCGTCGAGGTCTCGCTGCCGCACACGAAATACGCGCTGCCGGCTTATTACATCATCGCCCCGGCCGAGGCTTCGTCCAACCTCGCCCGCTACGACGGCGTGCGCTACGGCGCCCGCGTCCAGCCCGAGCAGGGCTCGCTCACCGACATGTACGAGGCGACCCGCGCCGCCGGCTTCGGCGCCGAGGTGAAGCGCCGCATCATGATCGGCACCTACGTCCTCTCGGCCGGCTTCTACGACGCTTATTTCAACCAGGCGCAGAAGGTCCGCGCCCTCATCGCCCGCGATTTCGAGCGGGCCTGGGAGAGCTGCGACCTGCTCCTCACGCCGACCGCCCCCTCGGCCGCCTTCGCGCTGGGCGAGAAGTCGAACGACCCGATCGCCATGTACCTGAACGACGTCTTCGCCGTCCCCGCCAGCCTCGCCGGGCTGCCGGCCATGTCGGTCCCCGCCGGCCTCAACGCCGAAGGGCTCCCCCTCGGCCTCCAGCTCGTCGGCAAGGCCCTCGACGAGCAGTCCGTCCTCAACGCCGCCCTCGCCCTCGAAGAACGCGCCGGCTTCACCGCCCGCCCGGAGGCGTGGTGGTGATGCCCTCCCCAGTCCTCCCCGTCCGCGCAGCGGATGGGGAGGGGGACCGGCTGAAAGCCGGTGGAGGGGCCCTGCGCCGAGGCCGCCCCTCCACCATGCTTCGCATGGTCCCCCTCCCCATCGCCTGCGGCGACAGGGAGGACGAGAAAGTACAGGTTCGATGTTGACCGATTACCGCATCCACGGCGCCACCGGCGAATGGGAGGTCGTGATCGGCCTCGAGGTGCACGCCCAGGTCACGTCGAAGGCCAAGCTCTTCTCCGGCGCCTCGACCGAGTTCGGCGCCGAGCCCAACACCCAGGTCAGCCTGGTCGACGCGGCCATGCCCGGCATGCTTCCCGTGCCCAATTCCGAATGCATCCGCCAGGCGGTCCGCACCGGCATGGCGCTCGAGGCCAGGATCAACCCCTGGTCCCGCTTCGACCGCAAGAATTATTTCTACGCGGACCTGCCGCAGGGCTACCAGATCAGCCAGCTCTACCACCCGATCGTCGGCGAGGGCGAGATCGAGATCCTCCTCGACGACAAGGACGAGGCTTCGGCCAAGACGGTCGGCATCGAGCGCATCCATTTGGAGCAGGATGCCGGCAAGCTGATGCACGACCAGCATCCCAGCATGTCCTATGTCGATCTCAACCGCTGCGGCGTCGCGTTGATGGAGATCGTCTCCAAGCCCGACATGCGTTCGCCCGAGGAAGCAGGGGCTTACGTAAGGAAATTGAGGGCGATTCTCCGATACGTCGGCTCGTGCGACGGCAATATGGAGCAGGGCTCGATGCGCGCCGACGTCAACGTCTCGGTCCGCAAGCCGGGCGCGGAGTTTGGCACCCGCACCGAGACCAAGAACGTCAACTCCGTCCGCTTCATCATGGCGGTGGTCGAGCATGAGGCGAACCGGCAGGTGGATGTGCTCGAGAGCGGCGGCAATATCGTCCAGGAAACCCGCCTCTGGGATCCGGACAAGGCCGAGACGCGCAGCCTCCGCTCGAAGGAGGAAGCGCACGATTACCGCTATTTCCCCGATCCTGACCTGCTCCCGGTCGAGCTGTCCGACGCTTTCCTGGCCGATTGCCGGGCGAGCCTGCCCGAGCTCCCCGACGCCAAGCGCCGCCGCTACGAAGGCGCGCTCGGCCTGTCGCCCTACAACGCCGCCGTGCTCACCGCCGACGTCACCACCGCCCGCTGGTTCGAGGCCCTGCTCGAGAAACTCGGCGACGCGCATGCCCAGCGCGCGAGCAATTGGGTGACGAGCGACCTGTTCGGCGCCCTCAACCGCCTCGGCCGCACCGTCGAGGACAGCCCGGTCAGCCCCACCCAGGCCGCCGAACTGCTCCGCCTCACCGCCGACGGCACCCTGTCGGGCACCCTCGCCAAGCAGGTGTTCGAGATCATGCTCGAGACGGGCGACGATCCGGCCAGGATCGTCGAGGAACGCGGCCTCCGCCAGACCAGCGACACCGGCGCGATCGACCGGGCGATCGCCGACGTGCTCGCCGCCAACCCCGACAAGCTCGCCGAATACCGCTCCGGCAAGGACAAGCTCTTCGGCTTCTTCGTCGGCCAGGTGATGAAAGCGATGGCCGGCAAGGCCAATCCGCAGGTCGTCAACGAGCTGCTCAGAAAGGCGCTCGGCTAGCCCGCCACCCGTCATTCCGGCGAAGGCGAAGGCGGGAATCCACGAACATGGCCGCACGAGGTTTCGCGCGCGGTGTTCATGGATGCCGCCCCGCCGGCTACCGGCCGGCTCCCGCTTCCTCCTGAAAACTTATCGTCCTCAGGTGTGACGGCCGTCACGCGCACCGTCGCTCGCCGCCTTTAATCCCAGGTTTCCCACGCGGGAGCCGCCGCTCGACTGAGCCGGTCACCCCGCCGGCGAGAGGAGCGGACCATGGACGAGACCAAGATCCTGCCGGGCAGCCAGCCCCGGAACCTTTCTTCCCTGACGGTGGCGAGCCAGGTCGATCCGGCCGAGCGGATCGAAGTCAGCATCTACCTGAAGCCGCGGGATGGCGACGCCGGAATCCGGCTGGCCCGCCCGCGTGCCCTGGTTAAGGAATCGCGGGAAGCCACCCACGCCGCCGACATCGAAGCGCTTCGGGCGTTCGCCGAATCGGCCGGGCTGCAAGTGACGCGGGAGGATCCGGCACGGAGACTGGTCAGGATCGCGGGTCCCGCGGACAAGGTCCAGGAAGCGTTCGGCACCACCCTCCACGAAGTCGAGCAGGACGGGGAGATGTTCCGCGCGCGAAGCAGCTCGCTGTCGCTCCCGGCCGACATTGCCGACAGGGTGCTGGCGGTTCTGGGGCTGGACACGCGGCCGATCGCGACGCCGAAGCTGGTGCTTCATACCAGCGTCGCGGCGCCGGCGGGGTTCCGGCCCAACGAAGTGGCCGCCCTCTACGATTTCCCGCAGGAGGACGCCTCCGGCGCCTGTATCGCCATCATCGAGCTCGGCGGAGGCTATCGGGACAGCGACAATGATCTCGCGTTCGAGGCGATGGGCCTTGCCGTTCCGCCCATCGTGGCCGTCCCGGTCAACGGAGTGCAGAATCAGCCCGGCCTCTCCAACGCCGACGGCGAGGTGGCGCTGGACATCCAGGTCTGCGGCGGGGCCGCGCCGGGCGCGAGGCTGGCGGTCTATTTCGCCCGGAACTCCACGCAGGGCTTCGTCGATGCGATCACCAAGGCGATCCACGACGATGCCAACCGCCCCTCGGTCGTGTCGATCAGCTGGGGGTCCTTCGAGGGCAATTGGTCCGAGCAGGGCATCCGGGCGATGGGCGCGGCATTCGAGGATGCCGCCAGCCTCGGGGTGACGGTGCTCGCCGCGTCGGGAGATGATCTCGCGACCGATGGCGCCGACGACGGCGCTCTTCACGTCGACTACCCGTCCTCCGACCCGGCCGTGCTGGGCTGCGGGGGTACCCGGATCAGCACCGGCGGCGGCCGCATCAGCAGCGAAACCGTGTGGAACAGGAACGGCCGCGGTACCGGCGGCGGCTTCAGCAGCATCTTCCCGATGCCGCGCTACCAGTCGGAAGCCGGAGTCGCGGCCCTCCCGGGCGGTGCCGCCATGCGCGGGGTTCCCGATGTTGCCGGCGATGCCGATCCGGGCACCGGCTACACCATCATCCTCGGCGGCGACGAGCAAGTCATCGGTGGCACCAGCGCGGTCGCGCCCCTCTGGGCGGGGCTGTTCGCCCTAATCAACGCCGGGCGGCCGGCCGGGACGGTGGGCTTCGTCCACGATATCCTCTACGGCGCCGACGCCGCCGCCTTCCGCGACGTTACGGTGGGCGACAACAAGGTCGGCGGGCTGGGCTATGACGCCCGAGCGGGCTGGGATCCGTGCACCGGCCTGGGGTCGCCGGTGGGCACCGGCGTCGCGGCGTGCTTCCAGGCGCCCGTCGACGGGGTCGCGGCGGCCTCCGAGCCGGTGGCCGTCGAGGCCTGAGCCGCTCTTCCCGGGCTCGGCGAGCGCGCGGCGTTTCGCAATCACGGCGGCGAGATGATCAATGCCGCGAGCTGCGGGCGCGCGCGCCGACGTCCACGAAGAAGGGCAATTCCCGGCCTTCTCCTCCTGGACCGACCGGATCGTGCTCGGGCTGCTCGAAGCCGGCGCAGACCCGCGCCTGGTCGGCGCGTGCGGCGTCGACTAGCCGGTGAAGGTCGCGGCGAAGCTTTCCCGAAGCTGCTTCTTCTCGACCTTTCCCATCGCGTTGCGGGGGAGCGATTCGGCGAGGATGATCCGCTTTGGCCGCTTGTAGGCGGCGATCGTATCGCTAAGGGCCGTGCCGACCCCCGCTTCGTCGAGGACGGCGCTAGGGTCCCGGATGATCACCGCCACCACAGCCTCGCCGAAATCCGGATGCGGCACGCCGATCACGGCGCATTCCGCCACGCCCGGCAGCGCCTCGATCGCGGCCTCGACTTCGGCGGGATAGACGTTGAGGCCGCCGGTGATGACGAGGTCCTTGTCGCGGCCGACGATGCGGACGTAGCCGGCTTCGTCGATCAGGCCCATGTCGCCGGAGATGAAGAAGCCGTCGTCGCGGAACGCCTCCGCGGTCTTCTCCGGATTGCGCCAATAGCCCTTGCAGACGTTGGGGCCGCGTATCTCGATCATGCCCACGCTGCCCGCAGGCTGGGCGCCGCCCGCCGGGTCGGCGATGCGTATCTCGACGCCGGGGAGGGGAGGGCCCACCGTCCCCGCCACGCGCGGCCCGTCATAGGGGTTCGAACTGTTCATGTTGGTCTCGGTCATCCCGTAGCGTTCGAGGATGGCGTGGCCGGTCCGCTCCTCGAACGCGCGGTGGGTCTCGGCCGAGAGCGGCGCCGAGCCGGAGACGAACAGGCGCACGTGCGGCACCAGCGCCCGCGTGAAGTCCGCCCGCGCGAGCAGCCGGGTGTAGAAGGTCGGCACGCCCATCATCGCCGTCGCCCGCGGCAGGAGCCGGATCACCTCGCCGGCGTCGAACGCGGGAAGGAAGATCATCGCGGCGCCGGCGAGCAGGCAGACGTTGGTCGCGACGAACAGGCCGTGCGTGTGGAAGATCGGCAAAGCGTGGAGCAGCCGGTCCTCGCCCGTGAACCGCCACGCCTCGCGCAGCGTCTCGGCGTTGGAGGCGAGGTTGCGGTGGGTCAGCATCGCGCCCTTGGAGCGGCCGGTGGTGCCCGACGTGTAGAGGATGGCGGCGAGGTCGTCGGGCTCCCGCGGCATGTCCTGGAACGTCTCGTCGGCGCCTCCCGCCTCAGCGACCAGCGCCCCGAGCGTCTCCGTCCGGCCGGCACCGGCGCCGCGCTCCGGATCTCCGACGAAGAGCGCCGGCTCGGCATCGTCGAGGAAGTAGCCGACTTCCGCCGCCGTATAAGCGGGGTTGAGCGGCAGGTGCACCGCCCCCATCCGCACCGTCGCCAGATAGACGAGCAGGGCCCACTCGCTCTTCTCGGCCTGGATCGCGACCCGGTCGCCCGGCGCGACGCCCAGCGCCCGCAGCGCGTTGGCGAGCCGCGCGCTGCGCCGGTCCAGCTCGCTATAGCTGAGCGCGTCGCCGTCCGGCCGGATCAGGAAAGGCCTCTCGAGGTCGGCGGGAAAGCGGCCGCGGACGAGCGACCAGAGGCTCACAAATAGCCTTCGGGCCAGCCCAGCGGGAACCAGGCGCGGAAGGGGCGGGCCTCGTCGAGGCAGCGGGCGAAGGAGGGGCGGGCGACCAGCCGCTCGAAATAGGCGGAGACGTGGCGGCGGCCTTCGAACGGGCTCGCCATATTGGCATAGGCCATGGCCGGCGCCGCCGCGCAGTCGGCGAGGCTGAACCCGCCGCCCGCCGCCCAGTCGCCGCCGTGGCCGGCGAGGTGGCCTTCCAATATGTCCCACGAACGGGCGATCCGCGCCTTGGCCTCCTCGACGCCGAAGCCGTCGCGCGACGCCTCGGGCCGGAAATTGTCGGCGACTGCCTTCTGCATCGGCGTCATCACTTCATTGTCGAAGAAGCGGTCCCAGAGGCGCACCGGCAGCGCGGCGGCGGGATCGGTCGGCACGAGCGGCGGCGGCCCGGGCCGGGCGTGGTCGAGATATTCGACGATCAGGCTTGCCTCGGGCACGACGCGCCCCGCTTCCTGATCCTCCAGCACGGGGAATTTGGTCACCGGCCACAAGGCGGCGAGCGCCGCCCGCTGCGCCGGATCCTGCAAATCCACCACCACCGGCTCGAAATCGACCTCGCGCTCGTACAAGGCGATCTGCGCCTTCTGGCAGTAGGAGGAGAAGGGGTGGTAGTGGAGACGAAGGGCCATGGCGCCACCTTCAGGGCGGCCGCGCCAAGGGTCAAGGGGGCGTCAAGGGCGGGCGTCAAGGTGCCCCGTTCCTTTACCGTGACAATTCATCGGCCGTTCAACTCGTCTATGGAATAGAACGGTTCATCGCAGCACTTGGGCTGCGCGACGAGAAGACGAGACAGACCATGTTGAGGCCGATCCAGGGCAGCCGCTTGTTCCCGCACGATCCCGCGCGCCGCGGCTTCCTGATGCTCTACCATCCGGGCGAGACCAATCGCTGCCCCGGCTGCGGGCGCAGCCACTGGCATGTCGGGCGGATCTCGGCCGAATGCGGCTTCTGCGGCACCGCGCTCGCGCTCGCCGACACCGGCATGACCGGCACCGGCCTGTTCCGCCCCCACCAGCCCGAGAGCGCGCTCGACGAAGCCGCCTAAGCCGGCTCTTCCTCCGCTTGGGCGAAGTCGGCGCCCGCCAGCGTGTCGAGCAGGGCCTCGAAGCTCTCGATGACGAAATAGCCGGCCTGGAAGGCGTCGGAGCGGTAGGGCGTCGACACCACCTCTGCGAGGTCGAACGGCCGCCGCCACGGCGCCGGATCGTCGAGCGCGAAGCCGGCCTCGCCGAAGCTCGACGCCAGCCCGGCGCCGTAGATCTTGAGCTCCCCCGCCTCGCGGGCGAGGCCGAACTCGATCGTGTACCAATAAAGCCGCGACAGCCTATGCAGCCGGCCCGAGGCGAGCGCGGCCAGCCCCTGGCGGCCGAGCGCCTCGAGCAGATCGGCGAAGCGCGGGTGGGCGAGCAGGGGGACGTGCCCGAACACGTCGTGGAAGACGTCGGGCTCCTCCAGATAATCGAGCTGCGCCGCCGAGCGGATGAAGTTGCCCGCCGGGAACTGGCGGCGGCTCAGGTGGCGGAAGAAGATCTCGTCCGGGAGCAGGCCCGGCACCGCCACCACCTTCCAGCCGGTGCGGGGCAGCAGCCTGGCGTTGAGCGCCTCGAACTCGGGTATGCCGGGCCGGTCGAGGCGCAGCAGATCGAGCCCTTGCTCGAACGCCTCCACCGCCCGCCCGGCGAGCCGCTTTTGCTGGCGGGCGAAGAGCAGGTCCCACACCCGGTGGTCCTCGGCGGTGAAATGGGCCCAGTTCTGCGGCACGGTCCAGTCGTCCGCTTTCTCCGGCGCTTGCGCGAAATCCCTGAACATCGTCGAATCCCTTGTCTGCGAATGTGAAAGTGTCTGCGAATGTGAAAAGCCCCGCCCGGAAGGTCCGGACGGGGCTGGTTTGGCGTGTGATCTGCGCCTGGTGGGCGCGCGCTAACCTGTCCCCGTCCTGGCGGACGTGGTGGTGATGGTGGTGGTGGTCGTAATGCCGAGGCC
>JBJMTY010000191.1:0-15513 GCA_045811445.1 Allosphingosinicella sp.
CAAGACCCACACCGTGTCGAACACCGCCTTCCGGGGTTTCGGTGGACCGCAGGGCATGGCGGCGATCGAGCGGGTGATGGACGCCGTCGCCCAGGCCACGGGGCTGGACCCGCTGGAGGTGCGCCGGCGCAACCTCTATGGCGGCGAGGGGCGGAACGTGACGCCCTACCATATGATCGTCGAAGACAATGTCACGCCCGAGATCGTCGCCGATCTGGCCGAAAGCGCCGGGTATGCGGCGCGGCGCGAAGCCGTCGCCGAGTTCAACGCGCGCCACCGCATTCTCAAGAAGGGCTTGGCGCTGACGCCGGTCAAGTTCGGGATCAGCTTCACCACCACCCATCTCAACCAGGCCGGCGCGCTCGTCCTCGTCTACGCCGACGGATCGATCCACCTCAATCACGGCGGCACCGAAATGGGCCAGGGGCTGATGATCAAGGTCGCCCAGGTCGTGGCGGACGTGTTCGGCGTGCCCGTCGAGACGGTGAAGGTCAGCGCCACCCGCACCGACAAGGTCCCGAACACCTCGGCCACCGCCGCCTCCTCGGGCACCGACTTGAATGCGATGGCCGCGAAGAACGCCGCCGAAACCATCAAGAAGCGCCTCGACGCCTTTTCCGCGACCCGACCGGACTCGGCGGGCTGGAGCTTCGGCGAGCTCTGCCGCAGGGCCCATGTCGCGCGCATCTCGCTCGCCGCCACCGGCTATTACGCAACGCCCAAGATCCATTACGACCGCGCCGCCCACCGTGGCCGCCCTTTCCTCTATTTCGCCTATGGCGCCGCCCTGAGCGAAGTGGCGATCGACACGCTCACCGGCGAGCATCGCGTGATCGCGGTCGACATCCTTCACGATGTCGGCCGCTCCCTCAATCCCGCGGTTGACCTCGGGCAGATCGAGGGCGGCTTCATCCAGGGCATGGGCTGGCTGACCACCGAGGAGTTGGTGTTCGACGAGCGCGGCCGCCTGCTCACCCACGCGCCGTCGACCTACAAGATCCCCACTGCGGGCGACCGGCCGCCGCGCATGGACATCCGCCTCTGGGAGCGCGGCGAGAATGTGGAAGCGACGGTCCATCGCTCCAAGGCGGTCGGCGAGCCGCCGCTGATGCTCGCCATCTCCGTCTTTTCGGCCCTCACCCAGGCCGTCGCCGCCGCCGCGCCCGGCAAGGGCCTGCCGAAGCTGGACGCTCCCGCCACGCCCGAGCGGATACTCGCGGCGATCGGGGAGCTGAGGGCGCGATGAGCCCCGACTGGCTCGAGGCCCTGCGCGCCGCGCGCGGCAGCGAGCCCGTCGCGCTCGTCACGATCCTGTCCACCGAGGGCTCGACGCCGCGGCGGGCAGGCACGCGCATGGCGGTCACCGCGGGTGCGAGCACCGGCACCATCGGGGGCGGCGCGCTCGAGCACCAGGCCATCGGCCAGTCGCGCCGTATCCTGGCCGAGCCGCCCGGAAGCTGGCGCGTGCAGGACTGGCCGCTGGGTCCGCTCCTCGGCCAATGCTGCGGGGGGCAGGTGCGGCTGATGATCGAGCATCTGCACTTCGATCCGGCGGCCTGGGACTGGACCGACCATGTCGAGCGGCAGAGGCCGGTCGCAACCTGCTTTCGCGGCGCGAAGGAACCGGTTCTCCGCCAGCCGGCCGAACGTTGGGAGGCCCCAGTCCCGCCGCTGCCGCCGCGCGCCGCCAAGCCCGGTGAAGGCACGATCTTCATCGAACCCGACGACCGAGGCGCGGAACGTCCGCTGATGATGTTCGGGGCGGGGCACGTGGGTGTCGCCGTCGCCGGCCGCCTCCCGGGACTGCCGTTTCGCCTGGCCTGGTTCGACCCGCGGGAGGAGCGGTCCTTTCCCGGCGTCGCCGTGCAGGACGAGGATGCCATGGTCGCCTGCGCCGGGGCCGCGGAGGAGGGCGCGGCGGTGATGATCTTCACCCACGACCATGGCCTCGATTATCGCCTCACCGCCGCCGCTCTTCGCTCCCAGGCAACCTTCGTCGGGCTGATCGGCTCCCGGACCAAGCGCGCGCGCTTTCTCTCGCGGCTCAGGAACGAGGGCGTCGATGCATCGCGCCTCACCTGCCCGATCGGCATTCCCGGCATATCCGGCAAGCAGCCCGACGTGATCGCCGTCGCCGTCCTTGCCCAATTGCTGATGCTGGAGAGCAACGCATGAAGGCTTTTCGCGGCGAGATCCTGAGCGTTCCGGAGGATCCGGCCGCCGCCGGCCCCGGCGCGATACGCCATTTCGAGGACGGCCTGCTCGTGGTGGAGGACGGCCTCGTCCTCGCCTGCGGGCACCACGCCGAGCTTGCCGACCAATTCGCCGATTTGCCCGCCGAGCGGGTCGACGGCCTCATCGTCCCGGGCCTCGTCGATGCGCACGTCCATTATCCGCAGATCGAGTGCATCGCGTCGCACGGCGAACAGCTCATGCAATGGCTCGAGCGCCATATCTTCCCCGCCGAGCAGGCCTTCGCCGACCGCGGCCATGCCGACGAGATCGCCGGCTTCTTCCTGGACGAGCTGCTCCGCCACGGCACCACCAGCGCGCTCGTCTTCGCCACGGTCCATGCCGGCTCGGTCGACGCCTTGTTCGAAGCCGCGCTGGCGCGCGACATGCGGATCGTCTCCGGCAAGGTGCTGATGGATCGCGGGCCCGAGGGGCTGCGCGACACGGTCGCGTCGGGCCGAGCCGACACGGAAGCCCTGATCGCGCGATGGCGCGGCCGCGGCCGCCTGGGCTACGCCGTCACTCCCCGCTTCGTCCCCACGTCGAGCGACGAGCAGCTCGCCGATGCGGGCAGCTTGCTCGCCGCGCATCCGCATGTCCTGATGCACACCCACCTTTCCGAGAATCGCGGTGAGATCGCGTTCGTCGCGGAGCGCTTCCCCTCGGCCGCCGATTATCTGGACGTCTACGACCGGTTCGGCCTGGTCGGCCCGCGCTCCGTTTTCGCCCATTGCGTCCACATGGACGACCGCGCGCTCTCGCGCATGGCGGATGCCGGCGCCGGCATCGCCTTCTGCCCGACCAGCAACATGTTTCTCGGCTCCGGCCTGTTCGATCTCGCTCAGGCCGATCGTCACGGCGTCCGGATCGGCATCGGTACCGACATCGGCGCGGGCACCAGCCTGTCGGTGCTCCATACGCTGGGCGAGGCGTACAGAACCTGTCAGCTCCGGGGCGCCAGCCTCGATCCCTTCCGCGCGCTGTACTTCGCGACCGCGGGCGGCGCCCGGGTCATGGGCATCGCGGATCGCGTCGGGGGCCTCCTGCCGGGCCAGGAGGCCGATTTCATCATCCTCGACGCCGCGGCGACGCCTCTGCTCGCCCGCCGCTGCGCCGGAGCCTCGCTGCACGACCGCCTCTTCGCGCTGCAGGTGCTGGGTGACGACCGCGCCGTCGCCGCCACCTATTTGCGCGGGAGCCGCGCGTATGCTTCCGCGCGACCCTTTAATGTCGCGTGAGCGTCCGCTCGTCGCGCAGAGCAGTCACTGAGCCGCCTTACATAAATGCCGATCGCACCTTGGCTTTGGTTCCCGCGCCGGCTTTCGGCCGGGAAGGCAATGTCCACGGGGCACCGTCCAGAGACAGGCGGGGTGGAGGTAAGCGCTGGCCTAACGACCAGCTAACTATGCCTTCCTCCCGCTCAGCCGGGACAGCGATGCCGCGTTGGCAAGCGCTGCCCGTAAACCCACATCGCCGACGTGCGCGTATATGGCGGTCGTGGCGATATTCTCGTGGCGCTGGCTAGCCGCCGGAGCCCGTGGCCTTCACGAGGTACCCGTCATTCGCAAGCGTTTTATGTCGGAAGCCGACCGCCGCGCCTACGCGGTGGCGGCGAACCGGCTGGCGGAGCTGTCTGAGTGGGATGACGAGCTGCTCGCGGCGACATGAGGTCGTTACACGATTGCGTCGTCCCCTAAGCTTTAGACGACAAAAAATGGCGGAAAACTGGCGCGCCCGGCAGGATTCGAACCTGCGACCCCAAGCTTAGAAGGCTCGTGCTCTGTCCAACTGAGCTACGGGCGCCACGCCGCCTCCTAGCGCGGTTCGGCGGGGAGCGGAACAGCGCGCCGCCGCTCGCCGGGGCGCGCGGGCGTCAGGCCTCGAAGGCGAGGCCGATGCGGCCGCGTCTCAGCCAGCGGACGCGGGCGGCGCGGGGCTCGCGCCCTTCCATGGCGACGAGGATGGTTTCGCCGATCTCGGGGCTCAGGGCGCAGGCGAGGGTGACGCCGCCCTTCGAGACGTTGGCGACCTGGACGAGGGCCGGCTTGCCGCGGAAGACCAAGGCGGCGCGCTCGACGAGGCCGGCGTGGCGGTCGCTGCCGCGCTGGCGGGCGCGGCGCCGCTCGAGCGTTTCGGGCAGCGCGCCGGCATAAGGGTCGCGGCGGCACTCGACCAGGCTCGAGGGCGCCAATGCCTCGCCCGCTTCCGCCGCCTTGACCTTCGCCCGAAGCCTGTGCGCCATCCTTGTCGTCCCTTGCCGCCGCGACCCGCGCCTTATCGCGCTTCGGGGTTGAGAAAGCTTTAGCGCCTTCCGCCGGCCGCCAAGGGGGAGTAGGGCGCCCCCCATCATGAACATCGACCTCATCCCCGCGGGCGACAATCCGCCCGAGAGCCTCAACGTCATCATCGAAGTGCCGGTCGGCGGCGAGCCGGTCAAATACGAGTTCGACAAGAAATCGGGCGCCTTGTTCGTCGACCGCATCCTCCACACGCCGATGCGCTATCCGGCCAATTACGGCTTCGTGCCCCACACTTTGTCACCCGACGGCGACCCGCTCGACGCGCTCGTCATCGCCCGCTCGCCCTTCATCCCCGGCTCGGTGGTGCGGGCGCGGCCGATCGGCGTCCTCCACCTGGAGGACGAGGCCGGGGGCGACGAGAAGCTGGTCGCGGTGCCGGTCGACACCACTTTCCCTTATTATCGCGACGTCGGCGAGCGCGGCGACCTGCCGAGCATCGTCCTCAAGCAGATCGAGCATTTCTTCACCCACTATAAGGATCTCGAGGAGAAGAAATGGGTGCGAGTCGGCCATTGGGGCGACGCCGAGGACGCGCGCCGCATCGTCATGGAAGCGATCGCCCGGGTCAGCGAGAAGGCGGAGTCGGCCTAGGTCTGCCGGCGACGCAGACCAAGAAGGCGACCGCCGTGCCGATGCAGAGCTGGTAGGGGAAAGCCAGCGCCTTCCACGCCGCCGGCAAATGCAGGACATCGACGACATAGGGTTGCTGCGCGGTGATGGCGAGGAAGCCGGCGGCGAGCGCGGCGATCACCGAGCTGGAATTGCCGCGCGCCGTGAACAGAGCGGTGAAATAGACGCCGAGCAGGCCGGAATAAGCGAAGCTCATCACCCCGAGCGCGAAGGCGAGCAGCGGCGCCGCGGTGTAACGCTGCCAGAAATAGCAGAGGAACGACATGGCGAGCAGCGCCAGCGCCAGGAGGATGGTGGCGAGCCGCCCGGCCTGGACGAAATGGCGCTCGGGCACGTCGCGCCGCCGCCGCTCGAGCCAGGGGCGGTAGAAATCCTCGACCACCACCGACGACATGGAAATGAGCTCTGAATTGAGCGCGGCGGCGGCGAGCACGCCGACCGCGGCGAGGCCGCGCACCCCAGGCGGCAGCTCGCCCAGGATGAAGCGCATGAAGATCGTGATCTTCTCGCCCTGGAACGCGGCCGGCGCCGCGCCGGCGGCGTGGCGGATCAGCTCCGGCCGGTCGTAGAAGAGGTGGAGCAGCGAGCCGATCATCAGGAAGACGAGAATGACCGGCAGGCCGATCACGGTGGCGGCGTAGAGCGCCCGCCCGCCTTCGCGCGAATCGCGGCAGGCGAGGAGCCGCTGGGTATTGTCCTGGTCGAGGCCGGAATTGCCGAAGTTGAGCAAGGTGACGCCGGTCAGCACGGCGACGAGCGAGAAGGGCGCGGCGGGATCGAGCGAGAAATCGAGCAGGCGCAGCTTGCTCGGGCCCGACGGCGGCGAAGCGAGGGCGTGGACCATCTCGGCCGTGGTCATCGGCAGCCGCGACCAGAGCAGGAAGAGGACGAGCAATGCCGCGCCGACGTAGAGCAGGACCTGGACGAGATCGCTCCACAGGACGGCGCGCAGCCCGCCGAAATAGGTGAAGACGAGCCCGAACAGGACCAGGATCAGCGAGGCGGCGAGCACTTGGCCGGGCGCGATGCCGGAGAAGACGATCATCGCCACCGCGATCGCCGCCAGATAGAGCCGCGCGCCGCTCGCGAAGATGCGGCCGACCAAATACATGCCGCCCGCCGCCCGCATCGCCCGCGCATCGAAGCGGTGGCGGAGCAACTCGTAGGCGGTGGTGACCTTGAGCGCATAGAAACGCGGGATCAGCACCCGGGCGACCAGGAAGGCGGCGAGCAATGCGCCGAGCGAGCCGGTGAGATAGGTGTAATCGCCGCGATAGGAATAATCGGGCGCGCCGAGGAAGGTGGCGGCGGACTGGGTGGTCGAGAGCACCGACACCGCGACCAGCCAGATCGGCACGCGATGGCCGGCGAGGAAATAGTCGGCCGCGTCCTTCTGGCGGCGGGTCGAAAGCCAGCCGGCCAGCGCCAGCACGCCCGCATAAGCGGCGACCACCGTCCAGTCGAGCGGGGTGAAGCCCGCCGGCGTCACGCCTCGAGCTGGACCCAGGTGGGCGCGTGGTCGGAGGCCTTCTCGCGCCCCCGATAGGCCTTGTCGACGCCGGCATCGAGCAGCCGGTCGGCGGCGTGCGGGCTGAGCAGGAGATGGTCGATGCGGAAGCCCGCGTCGCGCTGCCAGCAGCCGGCCGTATAGTCCCAGAAGGTGTAGACCGGCCCGTCCGGGTGGCGCGCGCGGATCGCGTCGGTCCAGCCCTGGTGGAGGATGGTGCGGAAGGCGGCGCGGCTCTCGGGCTGCATCAGGGCGTCGCTGGCCATGGCGCGGGCGGAGAAGACGTCGTCGGGATGGTCGGTGGGAATGACGTTCCAGTCGCCGGCGAGCACAACCGGCCTCTCCTCGGCGAGCAGCTCCAGCGCGTGGGCGCGCAGCCGGTCCATCCAGGCGAGCTTGTAGGCGAACTTCTCGGTGCCGACCGGATTGCCGTTGGGGAGGTAGAGCGAAGCGACCACCACGCCCTCCACCTCCGCCTCGATGTAGCGGCTGTGGGTGTCGTCGGGGTCGCCGGGCAGGCCGACGCGGCGGACGTCCGGCATGGCGCGTGCGGCCGGCGTCAGGACGGCGACGCCGTTGAAGCCCTTCTGGCCGTGCCAGGCGCCGTCATAGCCCGCCGCGCGCACGTCCTCGATCGGGAAGGCCTCGTCGGCGCACTTGATCTCCTGCAGGCAGACCGCGTCCGGCTTCTCCTCCTGGAGATATTCGACCAGCCGAGGCAGCCGGGCGCGGACGCCGTTCAGATTGTAGGTGACGATCTTCATCGCCCACCCGCTTAGCGGGTCCTGATCAGATCGAGAAGCTCGAGCCGCAGCCGCAGCCGGATTGGGCGTTGGGATTCTTCACCTCGAAATGGGCGCCGCCCAACGTGTCGACGAAATCGACGACGCCGCCTTTGACCAGATCGAGGGTCATCGCGTCGACCAGCAGGGTGACGCCGTCGCGGCCGGCGGCGAGATCGTCTTCCTCGGCCGCCTCGGCGAGGCCGAAGCGGTAGGAGAAGCCCGCGCAGCCGCCGCCTTCGACCGACAGGCGCAGGATCGCCGGCTTGCCCTGGCGCTCGGCGATCCAGGCGACGCGGGCGGCGGCGGCGGGAGTCAAATCTATGTCGGGAGCCTCGGCCATGGCCTGAAGATAGGCGGGGCGGGGGCGGCTCACAAGGCGCGGGCGCTCAGCCCTTGACGCGGTAGCCGCAGATGATCCCGAACACGAAGGACGCGAACAGGCTCAGCTGGATCTCGCCGTGCGGGTCCGACCAGCCGAAATATTGCGACCCGAAGGCGAACAGGCCGATGAAAAGCATCAAGGCGAGGCCCGTCATGGCTCGCTCCCTCATTGTACCGAGCCCCGACCCTGACACCTCATGGTAAAGGAGAGGTTAACGCCGGGCGCGCCGCGACGGATTTGCCATCGCCTCCGGATGAGCGGATAAGTCGCCGATCCTGGCTTCGGGGGGAAGTCCGATGACCGACACGAGCCGCCGTCCGTTCCTGCTCTTCGTGGCGGGTGCCTTGCTCTACTTCGCCGCGGCGGCGATCGCCGGGCGGCTGGTGAAGGCCGACGATCCGCTCGCGACGCTGGAACTCCTCATGCCGGCGTTCGGCCTCCCCTATCTGCTGCTCGGCCGGCGGCGCGGCTGGAAAACGGCGCTCTATTTCCTCCTGCTGGTTCCCGCCATTCACTATGCGGCGGTGTTCGCGGCGATCGAGAGCACGAACGGGCGCGGCTCGGGCTGGTTGCCGGGCGCGACCGGCGGCCTGGTCGGCTCCTTTCTCTCGTTCGCGGCGCTGCTGGCGCTGGGGCTGGCGAGGCCGCGCTCGGCCCCGCTCATGGGCTTCGGCATCGTGCTGCTGACTTTGCTCGGCGCGATCGGCGTGTCGAAGATGGACGCGTTCGCCGGCACCGCCCTCGACGATGAAGGACTGCTCCTCGTCCTCTATCTGCCGTGGCAGATCGTCTTCGGCCTCCTGCTCAGCCGCCTGCTGCGCGCGCCGGCGGACATCGGCCTTGTCGCGGAGCCCGCCCCGGCATAGGGGGCGGGGCATGAAAGCCCGCGTCTACGTGACCCTCAAGAACGGCGTCCTCGACCCGCAGGGCAAGGCGATCCACCACGCGCTCGAAGGGCTCGGCTTCTCCGGCGTCAACGACGTGCGGGCGGGCAAGCTGATCGAGCTCGACCTCGATCCGTCGGTCGGCGAGGCGGAGGTCGAGGCGATGTGCCGCAAGCTTCTCGCCAACACGGTGATCGAGAATTTCCGGATCGAGCGGGAGGAGTCGGCGGCTTGAGGAGCGCCGTCATCGTCTTCCCGGGCTCCAATTGCGACCGCGACATGGCGGTGGCCCTCGAGCAGGTCTCGGGCAGGCCGCCGGCGATGGTCTGGCACCGCGAGAGCGCGCTGCCGGACGGGCTCGACCTCGTCGCCGTGCCGGGCGGCTTCTCCTACGGCGATTATCTGCGCTCGGGCGCGATGGCGGCCAATTCGCCGGTGATGCGCGCGGTCAAGGCGGCGGCGGAGCGCGGCGTCGCCGTGCTCGGCGTCTGCAACGGCTTCCAGATCCTCGCCGAGGCGCATCTGCTGCCCGGCGCGCTGATGCGCAACGCCGGCATTCGCTTCGTCTGCCGCGACGTGTCCCTCAAGGTCGAGAATGCCCGCTCCGCCTTCACCCGCCATTATGCGCAGGGCGAGGAGATCGTCATTCCCGTCGCCCACCATGACGGCAATTACCAGGCCGACGCGGAGACGCTCGACCGGCTGGAGGGGGAAGGGCGAATCGCGTTCCGCTATGCCGATCCCTGCAACGGTTCGGCGCGCGACATTGCCGGCATCCTCAACGAGGCCGGCAACGTGCTCGGCCTGATGCCCCACCCCGAGCGGATGGTCGAGCCCGCCCATGGCGGCACCGACGGGCGGCGGCTGTTCGAAGGCCTCCTCGAAGCCCTCGCCTGAAAAAGCTCGCCTAAAAAAGGCCGCCTGAAAAAGAAGGCGCCCCGGAGCCGCGGCTCCGGGACGCCTCTTGCGACTCGACGTCGCGGGAAAAGCTTATTTATTGGTCGAGCTGTTCTCGACGGCATTGTCGACCGCGTCGGCCTTGTTCTCGCCCGCGGCGCGGGTGGCGTCGGCCTGGTTCTCGGTCGCGTCGGCGGCCGTGTCGTTCGACATGTTGTCGGCGGCCTCGTCGAGGTTGTCGGCCACGTTCTCCGCATTGTCGGCAACGTTCTGGCCGGCGTCGGTGTGGCTGTTGCAGGCGCCGAGCGCGAGCACGCCCGCGGCGATCGCGGTCTTGAAGATGAGCTTCATATCTTTCCCCTCTGTCGTTCACAAAAGGACGCCCCAGCCATTCTCGAGCTGAGGCGTCCGTGGGAGCCCCGCGTGACCATGGGGACCCGACGCACGAACCAACGTGCTAACGCATGTTAAGTTCCGGCCCCGTACTAAACAAGTCGGGGCCAAATTACAATCGGCCGACGCCTCACGGCACCGGGCTCGACTCCGGCAGGCGGCCGCCCGCGGCATGGAGGCGGACGACGCGGCAATAAGCGTCGACCAGCGCCTGGTTGACCTCGTCCCAGCCGTAATGCTCGCTGACCCGGCAGCCGGCGGCGCCGGCCGCACGCCGGGTTTCCTCGTCGCCGCAATAAGCGGCGAGGGCGTCGGCGAAGGGCTCGATCGCGCCCGGACGGATCAGGCGGCCGGTGACGCGGTCGGTCACCAGGCTCTCGCTCCCGGTCGCGATCGCCGCCACGACCGGGAGGCCGGCGGCCATGGCCTCCAGGGTCACGTTGCCGAACGTCTCGGTGACCGAGGGGTTGAACAGCATGTCCATCGACGCGACCGCGCGGCCGAGATCCTCGCCCTTCTGGAAGCCGGCGAAGACCGCCTGGGGCAGCCGCCGCTCGAACCAGCCCCGCGCCGGCCCCTCGCCGACCACCAGCACGCGGTGGCGCACGCCGCGCCGGTCGAGCGCGTCGACCGTGTCGGAGAAGACGTCGAGGCCCTTCTCCATCACCAGCCGGCCGACAAAGCCGATCACCGGCTCGTCGTCGGCGATGCCGAGGCTCCGCCGCCAGGCGAGGTCGCGCGCGCCGGGGCGGAAGACGTGGTTGTCGATGCCGCGGGTCCAGATGCCGACATGGTAGTTCATGCGCTGCTCGCGCAGCAGCTGGGCCATCGAGTCGGACGGGGCGAAGATCGCGTCGCAGCGGCGGTAGAAGCGGCGCAGGATGGCGAGCACCACGGGCTCGAGGAAGGCGAGGCCGTAATAGCGCATGTAGGTCTCGAACCGGGTGTGGACCGAGGCGACGACGGGAATGTCGAGCCGGCGCGCGAGCGTCACCGCGCGGTGGCCGAGCATGTCCGGGCTGGCGACGTGGAAGAGGTTGGGGCGGAAGGCGGCGATGTCGCGGCGCGCGCGGGGGGACAGCCCCAGCGGCATCTTATATTCGCTGCGGCGCGGCACCGGGATCGAAGGGATGTGGACCACCTCGCCGTTGGGCGGAAAGGCCGGCTTCTCGACCGTCGGCGAGTAGATCCGCACCGCGGCGCCCCGGCGCAGCAGATATTCGACCAGCCGGTTCAGCGCCTGGTTGGCGCCGTCGCGGATGTAATTATAGTTGCCCGTGAAGAGGCAGACCCTGAGCCCGGTGACGTCCATCGCGCCGCCCCGATAGCGGCTTTGGCCGCGAAAGGCCAAGTTGAGCCGCGGTCCGGCCCGGGCTAGGATGGGCGCGCGGTGCCTGGGGGGCCGCTCACATGCGTCACGCCTCGAAGCTTTTCGCCCTGCTCCTGCTCGCCGCCGCGCCCGCCGCCGCGCAGCACGATGAGCACGCGCCGTCGCCGCCCTCCACGCTCGCCGAATGGGCGGTCGGGGCGCGGCTCTACGAGGGCCTGGGCGGCTTTCATCGGGCCGTCACCACGCGCTCGCCCGAAGCGCAGCGTTATTTCGACCAGGGCATGCGCTTCGTCTGGGCGTTCAACCATGACGAGGCGACGCGCTCGTTCGCCAAAGCGGGGGAGATCGATCCTTCCTGCGCGTCCTGCTGGTGGGGCGTCGCTTTGACGCTCGGCCCCAATTACAACATGCCGATGATGGCCGGGGCGCGCGCCAAGGCCGGCTGGGAGGCGCTCGCCAAAGCCCGCGCGGCGTCCGGCGCCGCCACGCCGGTCGAGCGGGCGCTGATCGAGGCTTTGGCCCAGCGCTTCCTCGCCGACCGGCCGCTCGATCCGTCCAACAGTGCCGCGCCGCTCAAGGCCTATGTCGAGGCGATGCGCGCCGTCGCCGCGCGCTTTCCCGACGATATGGACGTCCAGACGCTCTACGCCGAAGCGCTGATGAACACGAACCCGTGGAAGCTGTGGAACGCGGACGGCACGCCCGGCCGCGGCACGCCCGACATCCTCGCCGCGCTCCGCAAGGTGCTCGCCAGGGACCCGAAGCACCCCGGCGCCAACCATTATTGGATCCACGCCGTCGAGGCCTCGCCGCATCCCGAGCAGGCGGTGGCGTCGGCCGAGATGCTGAACGGCATGATGCCGGCCGCCGGCCATCTCGAGCACATGCCCGCCCACATCTTCCAGCGGGTCGGCCGCTACGAGGAAGCGGCGGAAGCCAATCGCAAGGGCGCCGCCGCCGACCTCGCATATCTGAGCCTCACCGCGCCGCCCGATTATTATCCGATGTACCTCATCCACAATTTCCAGTTCCTGGCTTATTCGGCGGCGATGGAAGGGCGGCGGGCGGAAGCGCTCGACGCGCTCGGCAAGGCCAGAGCGGCGGTGCCCGAGGCGATGCTGCTGTCGATGCCCGGCCTCGATTGGTCGATCGGCTTCGCCTATGACGGCATGGCCCGCTTCGGCCTGTGGGACGCCCTCATCGCCGAGCCGCGGCCGAACCCGAAGCTGGCCGGCCTCACCGCCGCCTGGCTGCAGGCGCGGGCGACGGCGCTCGCCGCCAAAGGCAGGCTGGCGGAGGCCGACGCCGCAATCGCCGAGCTCTACCGGCTGATCGCCGCGACGCCGGCCGGCGCGACCCAGGGCCAGAACGCCGCGAGGCCGCTCTACGAGATCGGCGCGCTGCGGGCGAAGGCGCGGCTCGCCGCCGCCCGCGGCGACCGGCCGGGCGCCGTCGCTCTGCTGCGCCGCGCCGTCATGCTCGAGGACAAGCTGGCCTATAACGAGCCGGAGGACATGTTCTTCCCCACCCGCCATTTGCTCGGCGCAGCTCTGCTGGCGGCGGGGCGTCCTGCCGAGGCGGAGTCGGTGTATCGCGAGGACCTGAGGCGCCACCCGCACAACGGCTGGGCCCTTCACGGTCTCGAGGCGGCCTATGCGGCGCAGCATAAATATCCCGGCGAAGTCGATGGGATGGCGGCGGCCGCCTGGACCCATGCCGACGTCCAGCCGCCGGGATCGGCCTTCTAGACGGCGTCAGCGGTCCCGCCGGTCGAGGCGTCGGCGGATCACGATCAGCGCCGGGATCGTCAGGGCCGCCACCAGCAGCAGGGTGATCGCGATCTTCAGCTCCATGGCGCGTCTCCTCTAAAGCAAGACGCCCCGCCGGCCGGGGCCGACGGGGCGCTTGTCTTGGCCGTGCCGCGAGGGCTCAGGCTTCTTCGCCGGTCTCGGCGGCGACCTGCAGATACTCGCCGGCGTCCGCGTCGGTGCCGTGGCCTTCCGGCGCCACCGCCGCCAGCGGATCGTCGCCGATCGCGGCTTCGGGGCCCTGGGCGAGCTCGGCCTCATGCTCCTCGGCGGCGCTGGTCGGCGCCGACAGGGCCTCCTGGAGCCGGCGGTGCTGCGCGCGCAGCGCGGCGTCCCGGCTCGTGGCGGCGATGCGCATGCGGTTCATGCCCGCGCCGGTGCCCGCCGGGATCAGGCGGCCGACGATGACATTCTCCTTGAGCCCGTCGAGCGTGTCGATCTTGCCCTGCACCGAAGCCTCGGTGAGCACCCGGGTGGTCTCCTGGAACGACGCCGCCGAGATGAAGCTGCGGGTCTGCAGGCTCGCCTTGGTGATGCCGAGCAGAACCGGCTTGCCTTCGGCGAGCCGCTTCTTCTGCGCCTTCAGCTTCTCGTTGGCCTCGTCCATCTCCAGCCGGTCGACCTGCTCGCCGACGAGCAGGGTCGAATCCCCGCTCTCGATGATCTCGACCTTCTGGAGCATCTGGCGAACGATCACTTCAATGTGCTTGTCGTTGATCTTCACGCCCTGGAGCCGATAGACTTCCTGGATCTCAGAGACGAGATATTCGGCCAGAGCGACCACGCCCAGCACCTCGAGGATGTCGTGCGGATCGGGCGAGCCGCCGATCAGATTGTCGCCGCGCTTGACGAAATCGCCTTCCTGCACGTCGATGACCTTCGACTTGGGCACCAGATACTCGACCGGCTCCGAGCCGTCCTCGGGGATGATCGCGATCTTGCGCTTGGCCTTGTAGTCCTTGCCGAACGACACCCGGCCGGAGACCTTGGCGATGATCGCATTCTCCTTGGGCTTGCGCGCCTCGAACAGCTCCGCGACGCGCGGCAGGCCGCCGGTGATGTCGCGGGTCTTGGCCGCCTCGCGCGAGACGCGGGCGAGCACTTCGCCGGCCTCGACCCGCTGGCCTTCCTCGACCGACAGCACCGCGCCCGGCGCCAGCATGTAGCGGGCCGCCTCGCCGCTCTGCTCGTCGAGCAGGGTGACGCGCGGGCGCAGATCCTCCTTCGATCGGGCGGAGCCGCGGAACTCGGTGACGACGCGCTGGGCGATGCCGGTCGCTTCGTCGGTCTGCTCGGTGAGCGTCTTGCCCTCGACCAGGTCCTGGAACTTCACGATGCCGCCCTTTTCGGTGATCACCGGCATCATGAAGGGGTCCCACTCGGCCATCCGGTCGCCCTTCGACACGATATGGCCGTGGTCGACCATCAGATGCGCGCCGTAGGGGATGCGGTGGCTGGCCCGCTCGCGGCCGTCCATGTCGACGATCGCCAGCTCGCCCGAGCGCGACATCGCGACCCGGCGGCCGCGCGTGTCGACGATCGTCGGCAGGTCGCGAAGCTCGACGGTGCCGTCGGTCGCGGCCTCGAGGTTCGAGGTCTCGTTGAGCTGGGCGGCGCCGCCGATGTGGAAGGTCCGCATGGTGAGCTGCGTGCCCGGCTCGCCGATCGACTGGGCGGCGATGACGCCGACCGCCTCGCCGATATTGACCGGCGTGCCGCGGGCGAGATCGCGCCCGTAGCATTTGCCGCAGACGCCATGCTCGCTCTCGCAGATCAGCGGCGAGCGGATCTTGACCGCCTGGACGCCGATCTCGTCGATGCGAAGCGCAGCGGCCTCGTCGATCAGCTCGCCTTCCTTGGCCAGCACGTCCTTGGTCTTGCCGTCGACGATGTCCTCGGCCGGGGTGCGGCCGAGGATGCGCTCGCCGAGCGAGGCGATGACCGCGCCGCCCTGGACGATGGCGCGCATCTCGAGCGCATTGTCGGTGCCGCAATCCTCCTCGACGACCACGCAATCCTGCGAGACGTCGACGAGGCGGCGGGTCAGATAGCCTGAATTGGCCGTCTTCAGCGCCGTGTCGGCGAGACCCTTGCGGGCGCCGTGGGTGGAGTTGAAATATTCGAGGACGGTCAGGCCTTCCTTGAAGTTCGAGATGATCGGGGTCTCGATGATTTCACCGCTCGGCTTCGCCATCAAACCACGCATACCGGCGAGCTGCTTCATCTGCGCCTGCGAACCGCGGGCGCCCGAATGGGCCATCATGTAGATCGAGTTGATCTGCGCCATCCGGCCGTTCTCGTCCTTCGGCTGGGCCTTGATCTTCTCCATCATCGCATTCGCGACCTGGTCGCCGCAGCGGCTCCA
>JBJMTY010000192.1:0-2222 GCA_045811445.1 Allosphingosinicella sp.
ACGGCTGCGGCCGGGTGCGACTCTCTGATACGGCGGTCCCGCAACGCACCTGGATTCGCCCATGCTGTCACGGCGCGGGCCACCGGGAGCGCCGCCTGGGGAGGAAGAGGATGCACTTGCCGATTGCGCTAAAAACGCCTGCCACCGTCCTTGCCGCCCTTGCGCTGGCGAGCTGCGGCGTCAACACTTTGCGCCTCGAATATGCCGATCTGGTCGGCCAGAAGGGCGAGGCGGTCGCCACCTCCACGCGCAGCTTCCTCGATGTCGTTCGCACCACCCGCGAGGGCGCGAACGTCGAGCTCGTCGCGGCCGACGTGGCCTGCGGCCGATCGCCCGCCCAGCTTCGCGACCCGCCTTTGCTCGGCCGGCGAGCGCCTGCCGTCGGGTGGCTGTGCAGGCCCGCGCCCAACAAGAAGTTCGCCATCGACCTCGATCCGCTCCAGGACGATCTCGAGCCGACGCTGACCGCCGTCCAGGCCCTCGCCGATTATTCCGACGCGCTCACCGACATCGTCAATTCCAAGCCGGCGGACCCGTCGAAGGCTGTCAACGACGCCCTCGCGACGGCGGAAGCCGCGCAGAGCGCTTTCGTGGCCGTCTTCAAGCTCGGCAAGGGCCCGCTTCCGGCCGCCTCGGACCCACGGGTCAAGGCGATCACCGATTTCATCGGCTTCCTCGGGGAGCTTCAGGTCGAGGCGGACAAGGTCAAGGCGCTGAGGAAATTCCTCGCCGAGCAGCCGGAGGAGGCCGCGCCCACCCGCCTTATCGCCGAGCTTCGCTCGGAGCTGGACGAATGGGAAGCGAGCCGCGCGAGCGATCAGGTCATCATGGAGACGATCAGCGGCGACCTGCTGAACGGCGTCATCAACCGCGCCCGGCCCGGCAAGCCGCAGGAGCGGCGTGAAGCGATGACGGCTTATTATTCGCGCCACTCGGCCCGGCTGGCGTCCGCCAGGATCTATCCGGCGCTGACCGGTGTGCTGGATGCCTTCGAGAAAGCCGACGGCAACATGCGGCGTGTGATGCGCGAGCATCCGAACCTCAACGACAAGGAACGCGCGAAGGTCGCCGAGATCAACCGCACCCGATTGATCCGCGCCCTCGACAATCTCACCGCTCTCATCACCGCCTTCCGGGGAGTATGACCATGCCCACCAAGTCCGAGCTGCGTCAGTCGCTGGTCGCGCTGGCGAACGCGATCGCCGACCTCAACAGCCCCTTCGCCTCCCCTGCGACCCGGGCGAGATGGTCGGGCCACGCTCTCCACGCCGCCTCGCTGGGCCGCAGCGGGGCGTGGCGGAACCTCCCGGACACGGGCGCGGACTATGACGGGACCAAGGCCGCGCTCGACGAGGCGCGCACGACGCTCGAGGATTCGGCGTCCTCGGCCGCCCGGGTCCAGGCCGTCCTCGCCAGGCTCGAACATATCCTCGACTGACCGGGAGGTTACCGCCCCCGTACGGCTCGCGGCCGAGCCGCGCGCCCACGGCAGCCCATCGCCTTCAGTCCCCCGCCTTGCCTTCCAGCCTTCCCGCACCCATCTTTCCGAGACCCGCGTTGACGTGTCGCCGGGGCGCCTCTATTCCTCGGAACATAGCTGGAACGACGAAGGCCGATGCTGACTCACCTCTCCGTGCGCGGCGCGCGCGAGCACAATTTGAAGAATGTCGACGTCGACATCCCCCGCGAGACGCTGACCGTGATCACCGGCCTCAGCGGCTCGGGCAAGAGCTCGCTCGCCTTCGACACCATCTACGCGGAGGGGCAGCGCCGCTACGTCGAGTCGCTCTCGGCCTATGCGCGCCAGTTCCTCGAGATGATGCAGAAGCCCGACGTCGACCATATCGAGGGCCTCTCCCCCGCAATCTCGATCGAGCAGAAGACGACCAGCCGCAACCCGCGCTCGACCGTCGCCACCGTCACCGAGATCTACGATTACATGCGGCTGCTGTGGGCCCGGGTCGGCGTGCCTTATTCGCCGGCGACCGGCGAGCCGATCTCCGCCCAGACGGTGTCGCAAATGGTCGACCGGACCATGGCGCTGCCCGAAGGCACCCGCCTCTATCTGCTCGCCCCGGTCGTGCGCGGCCGCAAGGGCGAGTACCGCAAGGAAATCGCCGAGTGGCAGAAGGCCGGCTTCCAGCGGCTGAAGATCAACGGCGAGTTCTATCCGATCGAGGACGCGCCTGCGCTCGACAAGAAATTCAAGCACGACATCGACA
>JBJMTY010000193.1:0-4024 GCA_045811445.1 Allosphingosinicella sp.
CCGGACCCCTAACGGGCTTGCGCGAAGAAATTGTTAAGGCGCGACCGGGAAACAGGCCGCGCCGGCGGCCTTGGCCGCCGCGCAGGCGCGGTCGGCGGCGGCGCGGCTGGCGAGCGGGCCCGCCTGCAGCCGGGTGACAGGCCCGGCGGCCACGAAGTTCGGCGCGAGGCCGCCGAGGCCGGGCGCTTTGGCCCTCAGCGCGTTCCACGCCGTGCGGGCGTTCGCCGCATTGGCATAGGCGCCGAGCTGGACGCGCCAGCTGCCCGCCGCGCTCGCCGGCGCCGCGCTCGCCATTGACGGCATGCGGACCGCGGCGGTGCGAGGCGGGGCGGCGCGCGGCGTCGGCGCGGGCAGCGTCGAGGCGATCGCCGAATTGGGGGAAGCCACGGTGCGCGGGCCGACCGCGAGGCGGGGCGGCGGCGGCGCGGCGCGGGCGAGCTGCGCCTTGAGCGCGAGGCCCTGGCGGCGCTGCTCGACCGGGATGTAAGTGTCCATCGCCTGCAGGTTGGTGCCCGCCTGCGGCAGTCCGGCGTCGGCGGCGAGGCTCATCAGCGCATAAGCGCGCGGCCAGTCCTTCGTGACCACGTCGCCGTTGAACAAAGCGGTGCCCAGCACATATTGCGCGCGCGGGTCGCCGTCCTCGGCGGCCTTGCGGATCCACGGCAGAGCGCGCTGGCGCTCGCCGTTCTGGAACAGGATGAGGCCGAGGTTGGCGCGCGCCTGGGCGTGGCCCTGCTGCGCCGCTTTCTCGTACCAGCTCTGGGCGATGCGAAGGTCCGCCGCCGGCACGCCGCGGCCGAGCTTGTAGGCCTGGCCCATGTTGAACTGCGCGTCGGCATCGCCCTGGTCGGCGAGCGGGCGCCATTCCTTGACGGCGGCGCCGAAATTGCCGGCCTGCCAGGCCTCGACGCCTTCCTTGACGCCGGCCCAGGCGGTCCCCGCCAGCAAGAGCGCCGCGGCGGCGCCGAGCATGGTCCGAGCCTTGAACACCATAATGTCTCCCGCGCGGGCACGCCCGCTCATGGTTAAGTCGGCGGTGAGGGCTAACGGAAAATCCTTAACGCGCGCTTAGCGAAGCGGCCCGGCGAGAGCGCGCGACCAGCGCCGCAGAAGGCCAGCGACCGGGGCACGACGTTAACCAAAATTTAGCCACCTCGGGCGCAAAGCCGGCCTCGAACCGGGCGATATTCAGGGGAACACATGCGCGTACTGGCACTGTCATCGCAGAAGGGCGGATCGGGCAAGACGACCCTGTCCGGCCATCTTGCCGTGCAGGCGGAGCTGGCCGGGGCCGGTCCCGTCTGCCTCATCGACATCGACCCGCAGGGCTCGCTCGCCGACTGGTGGAACGAGCGCGAGGCGGAGATGCCGGCTTTCGCCCAGACCACGGTCGCGCGGCTCGCCGCCGACCTCGAGATATTGCGCCAGCAGGGCTTCAAGCTCGCCGTGATCGACACGCCGCCGGCGATCACCATGGCCATCCAGAGCGTCATCCAGGTCGCCGAATTGGTCGTCATCCCGACGCGGCCGAGCCCGCACGATCTGCGTGCGGTCGGCGCCACGGTCGATCTGTGCGAGCGCGCCGGCAAGCCGCTCATCTTCGTCGTCAACGCCGCCACGCCCAAGGCCAAGATCACCTACGAGGCGGCGGTCGCGCTTTCCCAGCACGGCACCGTCGCCCCGGTCACCCTGCACCATCGCACCGATTTCGCCGCTTCGATGATCGACGGCCGCACGGTAATGGAGATCGACCCCAAGGGCCGCTCCGCCCGCGAGGTGACTGAGCTGTGGGACTATATTTCGGACCGGCTGGAAAAGAATTTCCGCCGCACCGTCTTCTCCGCTCCCGGCGCGGGCTACGCCCAGCATCCTTCCGCTCCCCGCCCCGCCGCCGGCTTCGGCCGCCGCGTGGTCGGCCAGTGAAGGGGAGGGGACAGATGGCCGACGCCAAGCCCTTCGCTTCCCTCTCCTCCGGCCTCCTCGCCCGCAAGGGCGGGGCCAAGCCCGCCATGCGCCCGCAGGGTTTCGCCAGCTTCGGCTCGAACCTCGAGGATCTCGGCTGGAACGACATGGGCAGCCACGAGCCCTACGAGCATGTGCCGACCCCGATCGATGCGCTGACGCCGGCCCCCAAGGTCCGCGCCGTGCCCGTGGAGGAGGAGGCACCCGTCATCGAGGCGCCGGTCATTGAGATCGTCCAGGCGATCGTGGAGCCGGTGGTGGAAGCGCCCGAGCCGCCGCCGGTGGTCGAGCAGCAGCGCGCGCTCAGGCGCCGCTTCGCCCGGTCCGCGCCGAAGCAGGCGCCGGCCGAAGTGGTGCCGCTGCCGCGTCCCCACGCCGCCGCATCGGGCAAGGCCAAATCGGCTTTCACCCTCCGGCTCGATCCGGACCGGCACCTCAAGCTTCGCCTCGCCTGCGCGCTGACGGGCTGTTCCGCCCAGGCGCTCGTTACCGAGGCGCTCGACCATTACCTCGCCACGCATCCGGAAGTGGGGGCGCTCGCCGAGCGCGTCCCGGCCGAAGCGGGCCAGCGCAGCCGATAGACGGAGAGGGACGATGAGGAAAAGCGTAGCCGCTAAGTTCGCTGTTTCGGCCCTCGCGGTCGCGACCACCATGGTCGCCTGCAAGCCGGCGGCGATGGCCTATCGGCCGGCCTTCGTCTCGGATGCGTCGCCCAAGGCGGAACGCAAGGCGGCCGAGGCCGACGGCAAGGCGCGCTCGGCGCTCGCCGCCGGCGACACGCCCAAGGCGCTCGGCTTTTCGGAGACCGCGGTGGCGCTGTCGCCCCGCGACGTCGCCTACCGCATGCTGCTTGCCGACCTCTACCTCAAGAGCGGCCGCTTCGAATCGGCGCGGACCACGTTCGGAGACGTGCTCGCGCTCGATCCGGGCAATGCCCGCGCCTCGCTGGCGGTGGCGCTGACCGACATCGCGCTGGGCCGCGGCGGCGAAGCGGTCGACGCGCTCGATCGCCTCACCGGCTCCGCCTCGCCGGCCGACCTCGGCCTCGCTTATGCGCTGGCCGGCCAGCCCGGGCGTGCGATCGCGCTGCTCGAGCCCGCCGCGCGCGCGCCGGACGCCAACGGCCGCACCCGCCAGAATCTCGCGCTCGCCTACGCTCTTGCCGGCGATTGGCAGAAGGCGCGGATCACCGCCGCCCAGGACGTCTCGCCGGCCGAGCTCGGCCAGCGCCTGACGCAGTGGGCCGCGCTCGCCGAGCCGCACGGCCCGGCCGACCGCGTCGCCGCCCTGCTCGGCGTCAGGCCCGCCGCCGACGCCGGTCAGCCGGCCCACCTCGCTTTGGCCTCGCCCGATCCGGCACCCACCGCGTTCGCCGCGGCGGAGCCCACTCCGGTCCCGGCGCCCGCGCCCGCGCCCGTCGCGGCTCCGGCTCCGGCTCCGGCGCCCGCGCCGGCCGCGGAGCCGGTCCGCACCGCCGAGGCGCAGCTTCCCGCCTGGATGCCCGACACCCGCGCCGAAGCGGCCGTCTCGACGCCCGCTCCCGCGCCCGCTCCCGCATCCATCGAGGAGACCCGCCCGGTCTATGCCGAAGCCGTCCAGGCTCTCGTCCGGCCGAACCCGGCGGTGCTGCGGGCTTCACTTCCCGCCGTCGCCGCCGGCCATTTCGAGGCCGCGCCGCACCGTTCCTTCGAGAAGGCCCCGGCGCGCGTCCATGATTCCGGCCCGGGCAAGTTCGCCGTCCAGCTCGGCGCGTTCAGCACCGCCGCCAATGTCGAGCGCGCATGGGCGCAGGCCTACAAGCGCTACGGCTTCGCCGACCATGTGCCGCTGTCCACGACCGTGACCATGCCCGGCCGCGGCACCTTCCACCGCCTGTCCGTCGCCGGCTTCGACAATCGCGACGAGGCCAACCGGATCTGCCGCTCGGTGCGCGCCAAGGGCGGGGTCTGCTTCGTCCGCGCGGTGGCGGGCGACGCGCCGGTGCGCTGGGCCTCGCGCTACACGAGCGCCGGCCGCGGCTGAGCCGCGCGCCGGACGCCCATCCTCGGTTAATCAGCCCTAC
>JBJMTY010000194.1:0-2356 GCA_045811445.1 Allosphingosinicella sp.
AGAAGATGGCGAGCAAGGTGGCGGTGATCATCCCGCCCATCACGGCGGTGCCGATCGCCACCCGGCTTCGCGCACCCGCCCCGGTGGCGATGGCGAGCGGGAAGACGCCGGCGATGAAGGCGAGGCTGGTCATCAGGATCGGCCGCAGCCGCAGCCGCGCGCCTTCGATCGCCGCCTCCACGGCGCTCTTGCCCTCTTTCTCCGCCAGTTCGGCGAACTCGACGATGAGGATGGCGTTCTTGGCCGAAAGCCCCATCGTGGTCAGCAGCCCGACCTGGAAATAGACGTCGTTGTCGAGCCCGCGCAGCGCCACCGCGATCGCCGCGCCGAGCAGGCCAAGCGGGATCACCATCAGCACCGAGATCGGGATCGACCAGCTCTCGTAGAGCGCCGCGAGGCACAGGAAGACGACGAGCAGCGACAGAGCGTAGAGATAGGGCGCCTGCCCGCCCGACAGCCTTTCCTGGTAAGAGAGGCCGCTCCAGTCGACGCCGACCCCCGGCTCCCGCTGGGCGAGCTCGGCCATCCGGTCCATCGCGTTGCCCGAGCTGTGCCCTTCGGCGGCCTGGCCCTGGAATTCGAACGCGGGGACCCCGTTGAAGCGCCCGATCGAGGAGGGCGCGCGGCTCCAGCTCGTCGTCGCGAAGGCGGTGAACGGCGCCATCTGGCCGGTCGAGGAGCGGACGAACCAGCTGCCCAAATCCTCCGGCCGGCTGCGATAGGGCGCGTCGCCCTGGACGAAGACGCGCTTGACCCGCCCCCGGTCGACGAAATCGTTGACGTAATTGCCGCCCCACGCCGCCGAGAGGGTCGAATCGACATCGGCCTGGGAGAGGCCGAGCGCGCCGATCTTGGCCGGGTCCTCGTTGACCTCCAGCGTCGGATTGTCCTCGAGCGTCGACAGCCGCACCGAGGCGAGCGCCGGGTCGGCCATCGCCGCGGCGAGGATGCGGTCGCGCGCCGCCTTGAAATCGTCGCGGGAGAGCGAGCCTGAGTTGAGCAGCTCCATGGTGAAGCCGTTAGACTGGCCGAGGCCGCGCACGGCGGGCGGGTTCAGCGCGAAGAACTGGACGTCGCGCAGCACGCCCAGATTGCGCGTCGCCCGCTGGGTGATCGCCTGGGCGCTGTTCTCGCGGCCCCCGCGCTTGTCCCACGGCGCCAGCGACAGGAAGCCGCGCCCGGCATTCTGGCCCGAGCCCGCCTGGTTGCCGCCCACCACCGTGAACAGCGCGCCGACATTCCTCTGCTCCTTGCCCATGAAATAGCGCTCGACCGCCTTGGCCGCCTCGAGCGTGCGGGCCTGGGTGGCGCCGGGCGGCAAGGTGAATTGGAGCTGGGCATAGCCCTGGTCCTCGGTGGGGAGGAAGCTGGTCGGCAGGCGCAGGAAGACGAAGGCGAACAAAGCGGCGAGCAACACGTAGGCGAGCAGCACCGGCCGCCGCCGCCCGATCGTCCAGGCGACGCCGGCGCGGTAGCGTTCGCGGGCGCGGCCGAAGCCGGCGTTGAAGCGGTCGCCGAGCCGGTGCCCCCACGCCGCGACGCTGCCCTGCTCCGCGGTCCGCTCCTCGGCGCTTCGCGGCGGCTTCAGCAAGGTGGCGGTGAGCGCCGGCGAGAGGACCAGGGCGACGATCACCGACAGGATCATCGAGGAGACGATGGTGATCGAGAATTGCCGGTAGATGACGCCGACCGACCCGCCGAAAAAGGCCATCGGCAGGAACACGGCGGAGAGGACGAGGGCGATGGCGATCAGCGCCGTCTGGATCTCGTCCATCGATTTCACCGTCGCGTCGTGCGGGCTGAGGCCCTCCTCCTCCATCAGCCGCTCGACATTCTCGACGACGACGATGGCGTCGTCGACGAGCAGCCCGATCGAGAGGACGAGGCCGAACAGGGTCAAGGTGTTGATGGTGAAGCCGAACACCGCCAGCACGCCGAACGTGCCGAGCAAGACCACCGGCACCGCGATCGCCGGCACCAGGGTCGCCCGCCAGCTCTGCAGGAACACGAACATGACGATGACGACGAGGATGATCGCCTCGATCAACGTCTTCACCACCTCGTGGACGGAGAGCTTGATGAACAGGGTGCTGTCGTTCGGGTAGGCGTAGCGGAAGCCGGCCGGGAAGGATTTGGCATGCTCGTCGACGGCGGCGCGGACCAGCTTGGCGGTCTTCAGCGCGTCGGCGCCGGGGGCGAGCTGGATGGCGATGCCGGCGCCGGGATGGCCGTTCGACCGGATCGTCGCGGCGTAATTGTCCGCGCCAAGCTCGACCCGCGCCACATCGCCGAGCAGGACTCTGGCCCCTGAGGGGTCCGACTTGACGACGATGTTCCGGAATTGGTCGGGAGTCTG
>JBJMTY010000195.1:0-4715 GCA_045811445.1 Allosphingosinicella sp.
CATCGGCGCTCCCACGTCAGGCCTGCCGGCAAGGCTGACGGGCGATTGCGGCCTAAGCAAGGCCGACGCACGCCGCCATTGCCGACGCCCGCGCGCCGGGCCATGGTCGCGCGATGCGCATTCTCGACGTCGACGCCCTCAGCCCCCGCGATGCCGCCCGGCTGACGCCCCATTTGCTCGAGGACGAAGCGGTTCTCGCCGCCTTCGCCTCGCCGACCGGCTCGGTGCTGTTCACGGCGCGGCGGATCCTGCTCGTCCAGCACGAGCATCTGCTCGAGCCCAAGGTCGAGACCAGCTCCTATCCCTATCGCGAGGTCAGGCGCTTCGCCGTCCAGGAAGCCGCCGGCAAGAGCGCGCTGCGCATCTGGCTCGGCGAGGAGGAGCATCCGCTGCACCTGCGCGCCGCGCCCGGCACCGATCTGTCCGGCCTCCAGCGCCTGCTCGCCGAGCGGCTGGGCTAGTCGGCCCAGGCTCTCACTCGGCGGCGAGGTGCCATTGCGGCGGCTGCTCGGCCGTGCGCAGGCGGCGCTCTTCCTCGTACATGAAGTCGCGCGTCATCGGCAGCGCGTCGCGGCGCTTGACGTATTGGAGCTGCCAGTTGACCAGGCTGCCGAAGCGGAACGCCGCCTCGGCGCCGGCGAGGTAGAATTCCCACATCCGGTAGAAGCGCTCGTCGTAGAGGGCGACGATCTCCTCGCGGTGCGCCACCGTGCGGCGGAACCATTCCTCCAGCGTGTAGGCGTAGTGGAAGCGCAGCCCCTCGACGTCGGTCACCACCAGGCGGTTCTTCTCGGCCTCGCTGACCAGCTCGGACAAAGCGGGGATGTAGCCGCCCGGGAAGATGTACTTGCGGGTCCATTTGTCGGTGGTGCCCGGCCCGCCCATCCGTCCGCAGCAATGCGAGAACATGACGCCGTCCGGCTTCAGCAGCCGGTGCATGTGCCGGTAGAAGCCTGGATAATGCGGTGTGCCGAGATGCTCGATCAAGCCAACGCTGGAGATGCGGTCGAACTGGCCCTGGACGTCGCGATAGTCCATCAGCTCGAACTTGACGCGGTCGGCGACGCCTTCGGCCTCGGCCCGCTCCTTGCAGAAGGCGATCTGGTCGGGCGCCAGCGCCACGCCGAGCACATCGACGTCGTAATGGCGATGGAGATAAAGGGCGAGGCCGCCCCAGCCGCAGCCGATGTCGAGCACCTTCATGCCGGGCTTGAGGTTGAGCTTGGCGGCGATGTGCGCCTTCTTGTCGAGCTGCGCCTGCTCGAGCGTGTTCGAGGTGTCGAGATAGTAAGCGCAGGTATATTGCCGGTCCTCGTCGAGGAACAGTTCGTAGAGCCGCCGGGTGAGGTTGTAGGTATGTTCGGCGTTGCGGGCCGAGCGCGTCTTCCAGTTGATCTGGTCGAGCCGGCCGATGAAGTGGGAGAGCGTCTTGCGCATCGGCCCCTTGGGCTTGAGCGCGCCTTCCTTCTCCCAAGGCGCATTCTCGCGGATGAGCAGAACGAGGTCGCGTATGTCGCCCTGCTCCATCACGAGGCGGCCGTCCATATAGGCCTCGCCGGCGCCGATGCGGGGATCCTTGGCGATGTGGAAGGCGGCGCCCTTGTCGGTGAGGCGGACGCGGACCGGCGAGCGGCCCGGCTCGGGCGTCCCGTAGCGATACTCCTTCTCGTCATGGTCGACGACGATCAGCTCACCCTTGTGCATGAGCTTGTTGAGCATTTTATCGAGCAGCCACATACGCATCCCATTCCCTGTTGAGTGCTCGCGTTGAGCATGGCGCGCGCGTTCCGGTCAAGCGCCCGAAGCGCGCAGCCTCCTGTCCTCGTCGACCATATAGTCGCGCGTGATCGGCGCGGCGTAGCGGCTGCGGAGGTATTGGAGCTGGAAGACCACCATCGCCCCGTCGGTGAACATCGTCATCGAGGCGGCAAGGTAGAAGAGATAGAGGCGGTAGAAGGCCTCGTCGTACATCGCGACGACTTCGTCATGCTTCGCCTTGAACCGCTCGTACCAGGCGCGCAGCGTGTAGACGTAGTGGAGGCGCAGCGCCTCGACGTCGGAGACGATCAGCCGCTCCATCTCGCTCGCCGCGGCGACCTCCGACAGCGAGGGGAGGTAGCCGCCCGGGAAGATGTATTTCTGCATGAAGCGGTCGGTGGTGCCGGGCCGGCCCATCCGGCCCATCGTGTGGACGAGCGCGACGCCGTCGGGATCGAGCAGCTCGCGTATCTTTCGGAAGAAGGCGCGGAAGTGCGAGACGCCGAGATGCTCGAACATGCCGATCGAGACGATCCGGTCGAAGCGGCCTTCGACGTCGCGATAGTCGACCAGCTCGAACTTCACCCGGTCGGCCACGCCGGCCTCCTCCGCGCGCTGGCGGGCGAGCGCGAGCTGCTCCTTCGACAAGGTGACGCCGAGCACGTCGACGTCGGCGACCCGGTTGAGATAGAGCGCGAGGCCGCCCCAGCCGCAGCCTATGTCGAGCACGCGCTGGCCGGGCCTCAGGCACAATTTCGAGGCGATATGGGCCTTCTTGTCGAGCTGGGCCTGCTCGATCGTGTTCGCCGGATCGGTGAAATAGCCGCAGCTATATTGCATGTCCGGGTCGAGGAATGTGCGGTAGAGCGCGTTGCCGATGTCGTAATGGTGGACGACGTTCTTCAGCGAGCGCGACTTGACGTTGAAGGTGGCGAACGCGTGCCGCAGCCTGCCGGTCTTCTTCATGAAGCCGCCCGGCCGCGTCCTCTCCTCCCAGCGGCGGTTGCGGCGGATGAGCAGGATGAGGTCGATGATCTCGCCCTGCTCGATCGCCAGGCGTCCGTCCATGAAGGCCTCGGCCGTGCCGAGCGCCGGATCGCGGGCGATGCGCAGCGGCGTCGTGCGGTCGGCGAGCCGGACCGTGACCGGCTTCAGCTCGGCGTCGGGCGCGCCATAATGGTGGGTGCGGCCGTCATGATCGACGACCGTGAGCTCTCCCCGCTTCACATGGCGGGCCAGCATCGCATGAAGTAACCGCATTCGCCGCAGCATAACCGGCTTTCGGCAGGGCGCAATCGCCAGGCTCGAGCCCGATCAGGCGACGAGGGATTCGAGGGCGGCGCCCAGCTCCGCCGCACGGAACGGCTTCTGGAGGACGGGGCGGCTGCGGTAGCGCTCGTCTATGCCCTGGAGGCCGTAGCCGGTCGCGAAGACGAACGGGATGCCGCGCTCGGCGAGCAGGTCCGCCACCGGAAAGCTGGTCTCGCCGGCCAGGTTCACGTCGAGCATCGCCGCGTCGAAGCTCGCTTCCCGCGCCAGCGACAGCGCGGCGGAGAGCCGGCTGGCGAGGCCAGCCACTTCGTGGCCGAGGTCGAGCAGCATGTCCTCGATGTTCATCGCGACGAGCATCTCGTCCTCGACGACGAGGATACGCAGCGAGCGCTCAGCCGCCATCCGGCGCCTCCGCGGTCACCTCGGCGAGGGCGGCGTCGATCGTGCAGCGCAGGCCGTCGGCCTCGAAGGCGAGGTGCGCCGAGCCGCCGAGGTCGGCGCCCAGGCCATGCTCGATGAGGCGGGTGCCGAATCCACGGCGGGCCGGCGGCGCGACCTTCGGGCCGCCTTGCTCCTTCCACTCGATCAGCAGGCGCTCGCCGGCCGTCCGCCAGGCCAGCGACACCGTCCCGCCCTCGGCCGAGAGGGCGCCGTATTTGGCGGCGTTGGTGCCGAGCTCGTGCAGCGCCAGCGCCAGCGCCAGCGCCGCCCGCGGAGTCAGCCACAAGGGCTCGCCCGAGACGGCGAAGCGGCCCTGCCGGCCGCCGAGCGGCTCGGTCGCGTCGCGCACCACCGTCTCGAGCGGCGCGCCGCCCCAATTCTGCTCGGTGAGAAGGTCGTGGGCGCGCGACAGGGCGATCAGCCGCGCCTCGAACAGGGCCCGCCCGTCGGTCACCGACACGGCGCCGCGCAAGGTCTGGAAGGCGATGGCTTGGACGGTGGCGAGCGTATTCTTCACCCGGTGGTTGAGCTCGTTGATGAGCAGCCGCTGCCGCTCCTCGCCGCGCTTGCGCTCGTCTATGTCCTCGGTGGTCCCGTACCAGAGCAGGATCTCGCCGGTCTCGGCGCGGCGCGGAAAGGCGCGCGAACGGGCCCAGCGATACGAGCCGTCGGGGCGGCGGACGCGATGCTCGATATCGTAATGCTCGCCGGTCCTCAGGCTCCGCTCCCACAGCGCCAGCGTGGCGTCATGGTCGTCGGGGTGCATGCCGCCCCGCCAGCTTCCCTCCAGCCCGCTCGTCCCCGTCCATTCCCGCCAGCGCGGCGAGACGCGGTCGATGCGGCCGTCGGGAAGCGCGGTCCAGGTGACCTGCGGGTTGAGCTCGACGGCGTGGCGGTAATGGTCCTCGCTTTCCCGCAGCGACCGCTCCGCCTGGGCCCGCTCGACCGCCGCCCAGCTGCGCTCGGCCACGTCGCGGACCATCGCCGCCTCGGACCTTTTCCACACCCGCGGCTCCGGCTCGTGGACGAATAGCAGGGCCTTGATGCGCCCGTCGCGGACCATCGGCACGGTGATCAGCGAGCGGACGCCGAGCGCCTGCCAGCGCTCGCGCGCCTCCCCGGCCGGGAGCAGCGGCAGGATGTCGGCTATGGTCATCACCTGGCCGGAGCGGAGATAGGCGACGGCTTCCTCGCCGAGGTCCGCGACCAGGCCGCGATGCGCGCCAAGCGGCGGTACGTCGGGG
>JBJMTY010000196.1:0-7070 GCA_045811445.1 Allosphingosinicella sp.
CATCTAATGTCGGACATCAACCGTAGGATCGAGTTGCTCAGTCCGCGCCAGTTCGAGATACTGCTTCACGTCGCGCAACACCTCAGCAGCAGGGAAATCGGCCAGATTCTGGGCCTGAGCCCAGCGACGATCGACAGCCACATTGCCGCCGCGCTGCAGAAGTTGGGCCTTTCGAGCCGTCGTGAGGCCGCATTGAGGATGATCGAACTCGGTTTCGCATCCTCTCTCCCGCGTTCGGAACAGGATCGGCTTGTGCATGCGGCCCACCATGGTGGCGAGCTACCATCCAATCGTCACGAGTTGCCCCGCCCGGCAGCCGAACGTAGCTCGGATCGACCGAAACTCGGTGTTTTTTGGTCAGCAGAAGGAAAGGGCGATGGCTCGCCACCTAAATCTGGGATGGGACCAGTGGTCCTCCGATCTCTGCTCGATGGCTTCTACATCATCCTGTTCTTCGCCATCATGTCAGCGGCGGCGTTCGGGATGCATTGGATCGTCATACGGTGCGAACGCCTTGCGATCGACCCGTTTGTCCTCCTGGTGCTCAGGTGGGTCAGCTATGCACTCGTCGTCCTTGACGGCGTGGGTGTGGTTACGGCAACGGCGCTGCTTACCTACCGGTTCATTCGGGCGGCCGAGAAGGCAGGATGAGCGACATGGCTAAGAGCGAACGTTCACGTCGGGCGTTGCCGGTCACATTCCGGAATATGGCGCGCGAAGAGTTTTGGATCGTCATGAAGTCTTTCTTCGCACCCATTTACGGGACGTTGCTCGTCTGGCGGCACCTGTTGCGGCTAACGCGACGAGTGGATCGTAGACCAGGCGGAGACGATTTCTCGCAGCCACCGTTACAGCCTGCGGAATGACCTCTCTTTTGAGGCTCAAGCTGGGGGCGCCTTGCCGGGCGGGGGCACGGTGATGCGGACGGTTTCGCCCGAATTGTCGGGGAAGCCGGTGAAGATCGCCTCGACGAGGTTGGGGACGAGGCGCTGGAGGTCGTCGCTGCGCGAATGGGCGCGGGCGGTGCCCTCGAACACCGAACGGCCGTCGGCGGCGCGCTTGATGTCGAGATCGAGGAAGCTTGTGAACACCGTATAGGTCTCGATGTCGCCGCCGAACCAGAAGGGGTCGTCCCACCCCGTGAAATAGCCCCGGCCCCAGCCGCCGTGATAGCCCAAGCGGCCGTAGCCGTAGCCGCCGCCGAACCACGGCCCCGAGGACGGCCAGCTCCTCACTTCCTGTCGGCCGTGGTCGACGCCATAATCGAACGAGACGAGCAGGGTCGCCTCCGCCGGCGAGGGCGCCTCGGCATAGCCGAGCGCGGCCATGTGGCCTCGGACATATTGGGCATAATGGCCGAATTCGAGCCCGCCGCGATCGGCGGGATCGGCGGCCACGATGGCGAAGCTCTGGCCCTGCGGCGCGGGCATGGCCTGGAAGCGCGAGACCTGGGCGGGAAAGCCCGTCGCGCACCCCCCGAGGGTGAGGCTGGCGGCGGCGAGAGCGACGAGGAGTGCCTTGGGAAGAGCCATGAGCTGCGCCTTCTGGTACGGATCCGTATCTTCAGCCCTACAGGAGAGACGGGGCTCCTACCAACCCCCGACTGAATGAAGGCTGGCGGCGCGTCAGGCGGGGCCGCGCAGCCCGACCGCCTCATAGGCCGCGTCGAGCGTGGGCTTGGCCACCGCCGCCGCCTTCTCCGCGCCGCGGGCGAGGATGGCGTCGAGCGCGGAGCCATCGCCGCGCAGCGCCTCGAATCGCTCGCGGATCGGCCGCATCGTCTCCACGACGAGATCGGCCAGCGCCGGCTTGAAGGCGCCGAAGCCCTGGCCGGCGAAGCGGGCGAGCACCGCGTCCGGCGCTTCGTCGGCGAGGCCGGCATAGAGGGTGACGAGATTGGCCGCCTCTGGCCGCCCGGCGAGCGCCGCCATCGTCTCGGGCAGCGGCTCGGGGTCGGTCTTGGCCTTGCGGATCTTCTGTGCGACGAGATCGGCGGGATCGGTGAGGTTGACCCGGCTCATGTCGGACGGGTCGGACTTCGACATCTTGGCCGTGCCGTCGCGAAGGCTCATGACCCGAGCCCCGGTCGCGCCGATCAGCGGCTCGGGCATGTGGAAGACCTCGCGGCCGTAATCCGTGTTGAACTTGGCCGCGATGTCGCGGCACAGCTCGATATGCTGGCGCTGGTCGTCGCCGACCGGCACGTGGGTGGGCCGGTAGAGCAGGATGTCGGCGGCCTGGAGCACGGGATAGTCGAACAGGCCGACGCTGGAGCCGTCGCGATTCTTGCCCGATTTCTCCTTGAACTGGGTCATGCGGCTGACCCAGCCCATCCGCGCGACGCAATTGAGGATCCAGGTCAGCTCGGCATGGGCGGGCACGCGGGCGTGGTTGAACAGCACGACCCGCTCCGGGTCGATCCCGCAAGCGACCAGAGCCGCCGTCATCTCCCGTACGTTGCGGCGCAGCTCGGCGGGGTCGACGAAGACGGTGATGGCGTGGAGGTCGGCGAGGAAGATGAAGCATTGGGCGCCGCTCTCCTGCAGCCGCGTCCACGGCTTGATCGCGCCGAGGAAGTTGCCGAGGTGAAGGTTGCCGGTCGGCTGGACGCCCGAAAGCACGCGCATGCCTGGTCTTTCAAAGTCGCGGATGAAGGCAGGCCGGCGTAGCGCGGGCCCGCCCGGCGGTAAAGGCGGACGGCCTCAGCCGCGCCGCGCCAGCGCCTTGAGGTCTGACAGAGCGAAGGCGCGGGTCGCGAAGCAGGCGAGGAAGTAGATCGCCGCGCCGCCGCCGACCAGCGCCGACAGGGCCGCCACCCGCACGATCAGCGAGCGCGTCAGGTAAGGATCGACGAGCGGGGTCAGGAAGAACAGGGCAATGCCCATCAAGGCGGCGGCCAGCGCCATGCGGGGCGCGCGGCGGCGCAGGCGGGCGTCGGTCTCGAAATGGCCGCGGCGCCTCAGCACCGTCCACAGCATCCAGACGTTGACGGTCGAGGACACGGCGGTGGCAAGCGGCGGCCCGACATGGCCGAAGCCGAAGCGGCCGAGCAGGGGGATGAGGATCAAATTGCCGGCGAGGTTGATCGCCATCGACCAGATCGCGAGCCGCACCGGCGTCTTGGTGTCGGCGCGGGCGTAGAAGCCGGGCGTCAGCACCTTGACCAGCACGTAGGACGGCAAACCGAGCGAGAAGGCCGACAGCGCCCAGGCGCAGCGGATCGTGTCGACCTCGCGAAAGGCGCCGTGCTGGAGGACGCCGCGGATGATCGGTTCGGCCGCGAAGATGAAGGCGGCGGCGGCGGGGAGGGTGAGGAGCAAAGCCAGCTCGAGGCCGCGATTCTGGGTGGCCATCGCCTCCTTCTCCTTGCCGCTCGACAGCAGGCGCGAGACGGTGGGGAGGAGGACCGTGCCGAGGCCGATGCCGATCATGCCCAGCGGCAGCTGGTTCAGGCGGTCGGCATAATAGATGTAGGAGATCGAACCCTGCTGGAGCAGGCCGCCGGCGAGCGCGGTCGAGACGGCGAGGTTGATCTGCACCGCGCCGGCGCCGGTCGCGGCCGGGAGGATGAGCTTGAGGAGCGCGCGTATGTCGGCGTCGAAGCGGGGGCGGCGCAGCTTCAGGCTGACCCCAGACCGGCGGCAGGCCAGGATCAGCCAGCCGAGCTGCAGCGCCCCGCCGAGCGTGACCGAGATCGCCTGCACGCGCGCCGTCGCATAGGGGTCCGGGCCGTGGAACAGCCACAGGGCCCCCACCATCGAGACGTTGAGCAGGATCGGGGCGGCCGCGTTGACCCAGAATTTGTCGAGCGAGTTGAGGATGCCGCCGAGCAATGAGGCGAGGCTGATCAGCATCAGATAGGGGATCGTGACCCGCGACAGCAGGACGGCGAAGGCGAATTGCGTCTCCGTGGGGTGCTGCTTGTGGAAGCCGCCGGCGAGCGCCCAGGTCACCGGCCAGGCCGCGGCGATCATCGCGCCGGTGAAGACGAGCAGGATGGGGAACAGCACGGCCAGCGCCCGTTCGGCGAAGTCGAGTCCGGCCTGGAGCTCGCCCGCTTCGCCGACCTTGCGGTTGAACATCGGGATGAAGGCGGCGGTGAAGGCGCCCTCGGCGAAGAAGGCGCGGAACATGTTGGGCAGCCGAAAGGCGACGAAGAAGGCGTCGGACGCGAAATTGGCGCCGACATAGGTCGCCTGCAGCGTGTCGCGCACCAGCGCCAGCACGCGGCTGAGCAGGGTCATGCCCCCGACCGAGCCGAGCGAGCGGGCGAGGTTCATGCCTTGATCGCCTGGTAAGGTTTCACTGCCGCGCCATCCCCGCCTCGCTCCCGCCCACCAGAGAGCAAAAGCGGGGCGGCGGCAAGCGGTCAGGCCTGGCCGACCACCTCGCCGGCGCCGGCGTCGGCGTCGGTGACGCTGCGCTGCACGTAGAGGGCGTGGAAGTCGATCGGATCGAGCATCAGCGGCGGGAAGCCGCCGTCGCGCACCGTCTGGGCGACGATCTGGCGCGCGAACGGGAAGAGGATGCGCGGCGCCTCGGCGAGCATGAACGGCTGCACCTGGTCCTCGGGGATGTTGCGCATGCCGATCAGGCCGGCATAGAGCAGGTCGACCGCGAAGGCGGTCTGGCCGTCGGTGGTGGCGCGCACCTCGATGCGCAGCGACACCTCGTGCAATTCGTCGTTGAGCTTGGCGGCGCCGATATTGAAATCGACGTTGATCTGCGGCTGATTCTGCCACTGGTAGACGGCCGGCGCGTTCGGATTCTCGAACGAGAGATCCTTCACATATTGCGAGAGGACGCCGACCTGCGGGAGATTGTCCTCGCCGTTGGTCAAAGTCTCGCCCGCATCGCCTTGTTCTTCGGCCATTTCCTGGTGCCTTCCTGCTATGTCTGGAGGGCCGCGCCTGAGGGCGGCCGGGTGCGCGGCGCGGGTAGCAGGCGGCGCCCTGGCGCGCAACCGCCCCGACCGGGCGGAACCCGATGCCATTTGAATCCTTTCCTCCCTCAGCCTATGTTAAGGGCGCGCATTCTAGCTGGAGAAGATGGTGCCCGGGATCGTGTTATTGGCTTTGCTTGCCCTGTTCGTGGGGCTGAGGCTCTATTCTGTCCTCGGCCGCCGCACCGGACACGAGCAGCAGCCGATCCTGAAGCCGGCCGAGCCCGCCCCCGCGGCGGAGGCGCCGCCGCAGGCCGCCGGCGTGCCTCTCGAGCGGCCCGAGCCTTCGGGCTTTGTCTACGAGGAGCCGGCCGCGCCGGGCATCCGCGCCATCGTCGGCGCCGATCCGGCCTTCGACGTCGCGCGCTTCCTCGAGGGTGCCCAGAGCGCCTACCGGATGGTGCTCGAGGCCTTCTGGAAGGGCGACCGGGAGGCGCTTCGTCACCTCGTCGGCGGCCATGTCCTCGCCGCCTTCGTCGAAGCTATCGACGAGCGCGAGGCGGCCGGGCACCGGCTGGAGAATAGGCTGGTCACGATCGAGCGGACGGTGATCGAGGACGCGCGGCTTGCGAACCGGATCGCCGAGATCGAGGTGCGCTTCGACGCCGACATCGCCGCCGTCACCAGAGACACCGAAGGCAAGCTCGTCGCCGGCACGATGACGGACGCCGTGCCGGCCCGCGACGTCTGGACGTTCCGCCGCACGCTCGGCAGCGCCGACCCGAACTGGCTGCTCGTCGATACGGACCACATAGACTAGCCTCCTTTCCCAGCGCCCACGACGCGGGCTATCGTCGTGCCATGCGGGGCGACTCGGACAGGATCAGGCAAAAGCGGCTCGGTGTGCTTGCGCCAGGGCTCGTCTTGGTCCTCGTCGCCCTCGCCAGCTGCGCCCGGCAGGTTCCGCCGCCCGCCTCGCCGCCCGTCGCGGTGCCCGACGACGCGGTCCATGCCGGCGTGACCGCGGGGCCCCGCGTCGAGGGGCTCGACGAAGCCGCCGCGCAGCGCGCCCGGGCGGCTTTCGTGGCGAGCTGCCCCGTCTTGCTTCGCCGCGAGGACGCGAGCGGCCTGACCCGTCCCGAGGACTGGCAGCCCGCCTGCGCGGCCGCCGCGACGCAGGGGCCGGCCTCCAAATTCTTCCAGGATCGCTTCGAAGCGGTGCGGATCGGGGAGGGGAAGGCCTTCGTCACCGGCTATTACGAGCCCGAGATCGAAGGCTCGCGCGTGCCGATGCCCGGCTATGAGGTGCCGGTCTACGCGAAGCCGGACGATCTGGTCGAGGCCGACCCGGCCGCCGTCGCGGCGGGCGCCTCCCGGCGCGGCCGGCTCGAGAACGGCGTCGTCGTTCCTTATTACGACCGGGCCGAGATCGAGGACGGCGCGCTGGCCGGGCGCGGACTCGAGATCGCCTGGGCGAAGGATCCGGTCGCGCTCTTCTTCCTCGAGATCCAGGGGTCTGGCCGCCTGCGCCTGCCGGACGGCGGGGTGATGCGCATCGGCTATGCCGGGCAGAACGGCCGCGACTATGTCGGCATCGGCCGGCTGATGCGCGAGCGCGGCTTGGTCGAGCCGGGCCACACGACGATGCAGGACCTCGTCGCCTGGCTCCACGACCATCCCGACGAAGGCCGCGCGCTGATGCGCGAGAACAAGAGCTACGTCTTCTTCCGCGAGCTGACCGGGGCGGGGCCGCTCGGCGCGCTCGGCGTCGCCGTCACACCCCGCGGCACGGTCGCCGCCGATCCCAAGTTCGTGCCCCTGGGCGCGCCGGTGCTTCTCGACCTCGACCGGACCGAAGCGAGCGGCCTGTGGGTCGCGCAGGACACCGGCGGCGCGATCCGCGGGCGCAACCGCTTCGACACTTTCTGGGGCGCGGGCGAGGAAGCGGCGCGGATCGCCGGCGGCATGCAGGGGAGCGGCACGGCGCTGATCCTCGTCCCCAAGGGCACGCTGGCGCGGCTCCGTGCGACGCCTCAACACTGAGGAGGAGAGGCTCTGGGCGCGCGTCGTCCAGAGCGTGCGGCCGCTCGCCGGCGTGACCTCCCCGCCGGCGCCGCCCGAAGCCCCCGAAACGGCGGCCGCGCCGCCGCGTCGCGGCGCGCCCGCGCCGCCCGCGCCGCCGCCGCCG
>JBJMTY010000197.1:0-3642 GCA_045811445.1 Allosphingosinicella sp.
CACGGTGAGCATCGAAGATCGCCCTGTCTATCTGCGCCTGCGCGATACCATCGCCGCGATGATTCTCGAGGGACGCGTGCGCGAGGGCGACGCTTTGCCGTCGGTGCGCAGCCTGGCGGCGGAATATGGCGCCAATCCGCTGACCGTCGCCAAGGCCTACCAGACCTTCCAGGACGAGGGGCTGGTCATCGTCCGTCGCGGCGTCGGCATGTTCGTGGCCGAGGGCGCGGCCCGGCGGCTGCTGGCCAGCGAGCGCGACGCCTTCCTCAGGCAGCGCTGGCCCGCCATCGCCGCCCAGATCCGCCGCCTGGGCCTCGACGTCGAAGAGCTGCTCGACCGCACCCTCGCCTGAGCGAGGCTGACGCCTCTTTTTGCATGTGATTTCGATGGGGGACGGGAGCGACTCGCACGTCTCAACGATGATCCTTTTGTACCCACACAGCGTCACGCTGTCAAGCCTTTTCTCCAAATAGGCTATGTCCTATTTTTCGCGGAGATCCGCCGGAAATAGGAAACCCGCGCGGCCGCCACGGGCGATTCAAATATTCTTCGGGCCGCGCCGGGCGAGGAAATCCCGCAGCCGCGTCGCCCGCTCGGCGTCCTTGGGCCGCTCGAACGTTTCGCACATCGCGATCAGCTCCTCCACGGCCGGCACGAACAGCCCGCCGCGCGCGACCCGCGTCCGGGGCACCAGCTCGCGCCCGTCGAAGCGGAAGCCGCCCATCACATCGACGCCGTAGGCGCCCGCCCGCCAGCGGCCGAATATGTCGGAGCGGAAGCGCCCGCCCGGCTCGCCCGGCTCGCCGCCTTTCGCGCCGAGCAGGGCGGCGGCGTCGCGCCGGCTGGTCAGCAGGTCGATGTCGCCGACTTGGAGGCCCTCGACGCCGTGCAGCGCCATCGCCGCGCTGCCGATGATCCACCAGGGGTCGCGCGCCGCCCCCGCCGCCTCGCGCACCTCCCCGAGCGCGGCGGCCAGCTCAGGGCCGATGGCGCAGTTCGTCGCGTATCTCGCGCAGCAGCAGCACCTCCTCGGCCGGGCCGGCGGGCGCGTCCTCCGCGGGCTTGGGCATCATCCGCGCCGCCCATTTCACCATCTGGTAGATGATGAAGGCGAGGATCAGGAAATCGACCGCGGCGGTGACGAAGGCGCCGTAGCCGAGCATCGGCACCCCCGCCGCCTTCAGCGCCGCATAGGTCATCGGCCCGTGATAGCCGGCCGGCACCGGCTTCAGCATCACGAAATAGTTGGAGAAATCGAGGCCGCCGAAGATCGCGCCGACCACCGGCATGATGATCTCGTCGGTCAGCGCCCCGACGATCTTGGCGAAGGCCGCGCCGATGATGACGGCGACGGCGAGGTCGACGATGTTGCCCTTGGCGATGAAGCTGCGAAAGCCGCCCATGTGAAAATTCCCCCTCCCGTTTTCGGAAGCGTGACGGTGTAGCGCCGATCGGGCGGCGCGCCAAACGCGCTCGCGTCTGGACTCGCGGGCGCGGCCGGGGCTAGACGCACGCCGGGAAGGGAAACCTCAAGCCAACATGTTGAATCCACGCCGCAGCCTTCGGGCCGCCGCCTCCGCCGTCTCGATCGCCGCTCTCGCCGCGAGCGCCGCCGCCGCGCAGGACAATACGATTGTCGGCCCGCCGCAGCTGCGCGACTTCCGCCTGCCCGGCCAGCGCACCACGCCGCCCGCGCCGACGCCGACCCCCGCGCCGCCGCCGGCCCAAACCGCGCCCGCCCGCGCCGCCCCGGCGACCGCGCCCCCCACCCCACCCGTGCCCGCGCCCCGCCCCCCGCCGCGACGACCCCGACGCCCACGCCGCAGACGCAGGTCCAGACGCCCGCGCCCGCGCCGGTGCTGCCGGCGCCCCAATTGCAGGCCCAACCCAATCCGCCCCCGCCGGCCCCGGCGCCCGTGCCGTTCAACTGGCTCTGGCTGCTGCTCCTGGTCCCGGTGGCGGCGCTGGTCGGCGGCTTCGTCCTGCTGCGCTCGCGCCGTGCCGGGCGGGCCGAGCCCGAGAGCCTCGGCGCCGCGCTCGGCACCGCCCGCTGGCTCGACGAGTCGCCCGAGCCCGCGCCGGTGCCCGAACCCGCGCCGCCCCCTCAACCCGCGCCCGAGTCCGAACCCGAGCCCGAGCCCGAGCCCGAGCCCGCCGCCCGCGCGTGGCTCGAGCTCGAGGTCAAGCCCGACAAGGCCGCCGCGACGGACGCCGAGGCCGTCGTCCATTTCGAATTGACCCTGCGCAACGCCGGCGCGCTTCCCGCCCGCAACCTCCGCATCGATTCGCGCCTGTTCAACGCGGCCGGCGAGGCGGAGATCGACGGCTTCGTCGGCGGGCCGATCCACGACAAGAGCGGCTCGCCGCACATCGCCATCCCGCCCGGCGAGGCGCTGACGCTGGGCAGCGCGGTCGGCATGAAGCGCGAGGAGGTGCGCGAGATCCTCGTCCAGGGCCGGGCGATCTTCGTGCCGGCGCTGGCGATCAACATTGCCTACGATTGGGACGGCGGCGCCGCCGGCGGCCGCACCTCGCGGGTCTGGCTGATCGGGCGCGAAGCCGAGGGCAGCGAGAAGATGGGCCCCTTCCGCCTCGACCTCGGCCCCCGCGTCTACCGCCAGATCGGCGCCCGCGAGACGAAGACGCTGATGGCCTGAGGGCTCAGGGCGTCAGGCGGCCCCGAGCGCCTCGTCGCCGAACCCGTAGAGCAAGGCCGCCCCGGCGGTCGCCTGCGCCTCCAGCCCCAGCGCCTCGGGCACCGCCTGACCCAGATAATAGACCGCCGCCGCTTGCTTCATCGCGGCGAAGGCCGGCGAGACCTCGGCCCCCTCCAGCGCGCCCAGCTGGCGGCGCATCAGCCAGCCGCAGGTCGCCACCGCGAGCATGGTGAGGAACGGGTAGGATCCCGCCAGCCGGTCGTCCGGCGCCGCCGCCCCGAGCCGCTCCCCCACCCGCCGGCAGGCCCCGGCGAGCGCGGCGAGCGGCCCCTCGGCCCCCGCCTCGATGTCGGCGAGCAGCCGCCGGAACGGTTCGCCGCCTTCCAGGCCGAGCTTGCGGCCGACGAGGTCGGCGGCCTGGATGCCGTTGGTGCCTTCGTAGATCGGCGAGATGCGGGCGTCGCGATAATGGCGGGCGGCGCCGGTCTCCTCCACATAGCCCATGCCGCCATGGACCTGGACGCCGAGGCTCGCCACCTCGCAGCCCACGTCGGTGCCATAGGCCTTGACGAGGGGCGTCAGCAGGTCGGCCCGCGCCCGCGCCTCGGCGTCGCCCAGCATCGCCCGGTCGATCTGGCCGGCCGTGTAGTAAGCCAGCGCCCGCGCCGCCTGGGTCAGCGCCTTCATCCTGAGCAGCATGCGGCGCACGTCGGGATGGGCGGCGATGATCGCCGGCCGTCCCTCGCGCGTCCCCTGCACGCGCTGCAGGGCGTAGGCGACCGCGCCCTGCGTCGCCCGCTCCGCCACCGACACGCCCTGCAGGCCGACGTTGAGCCGGGCATTGTTCATCATCGTGAACATCGCGCGCATCCCGCCATTCTCCGGACCGATCAGCTCGCCGATGCAGTCGGATCGATCCATGCGGTGGACGTGAACACCCTCGCCGCGGACTACCCTCGTGCCCCCGAGCCGATCGAGCTCGTCA
>JBJMTY010000198.1:0-5079 GCA_045811445.1 Allosphingosinicella sp.
GTGCTCGACCTCGATTATGCCGAGGATTCGAGCGCCGGCGCGGACGGCAATTTCGTCCTCACCGAGGACGGCTCGATCGTCGAGGCGCAGGTGACCGCGGAAGGCGAGACCTATGACGAGGAAGGCCTGCTCCGTCTGCTCCGCCTCGCCCGCATCGGCTGCGCCGACATCTTCGCCGCCCAGGACAAGGCGACGGGCCGGTGAGGCGCCTCGCGGGCAGCCGGCTGGTCATCGCCAGCCACAATGCGGGCAAGGTGCGCGAGATCGCCGAATTGCTCGCGCCCCACGGGATCGAGGCCGTCTCGGCGGCCGAGCTCGATCTGCCCGAGCCCGACGAGATCGGCGTCGATTTCGCCGAGAATGCCGATCTCAAGGCGCGCCAGGCCGCCGATCTCTCCGGCCTTCCCGCCCTCGCCGACGATAGCGGCCTGTGCGTCGAGGCGCTGGGCGGACGCCCGGGCATCTTCTCGGCGCGCTGGGCCGAAGGCGAGGATGGCAGCCGCGACTTCATGCGGGCGATGCAACGGGTCGAGAACGAGCTCCGGGCGCTCGGACCCGACGAAATCAGCCGCGACGCCCATTTCGTCTGCGCCCTCGCTCTGTGCTGGCCCGACGGCGAGGCCGAGTGGTTCGAGGGCCGGGTCGACGGCCGGCTGGTCTGGCCGCCGCGCGGCGGCCGCGGCTTCGGCTACGACCCGATGTTCCAGCCGCTCGGCCGCGACGAGACGTTCGGCGAGATGGACCAGGCCGCCAAGCACCGCATCAGCCACCGCGCCGACGCGTTCCGGAAGCTGGTCGAGGGCCTCGCCTAGGCCGTGATTCACGATGTCAAAGAGCCGACTGGGAACATTAGCCGAACGATTCAGCCGTGTCAAGAACGTTCTTGGAACAGAGGGGTCGCTCTCTACGTCCACTGGCCGTTCTGCGTCTCGAAATGCCCCTATTGCGACTTCAACAGCCACGTCCGCGACTCGGTCGATCAAGGCGCCTGGCGCGAGGCTCTCCTGCGCGACCTGGCGCACGAGGCCGAGGCCTTCCCGGCGGGGCCCGTCACCTCGATCTTCTTCGGCGGCGGCACGCCCTCTTTGATGGCCCCGGCCACGGGCGCGGCCCTCATTGAGGCCGCCGACCGCCATTGGGGCCTGGCGCCCGGCGCCGAGATCACGCTCGAGGCCAATCCGTCCTCGGTCGAGGCGGCGCGGTTCGCCGATCTCGCCGCCGCCGGAGTCAACCGGGTCTCGCTCGGCCTGCAATCGCTCGACGACGAGGCCCTGCGCTTCCTCGGCCGCGCCCATTCGGCCCACGAAGGCCTCGCCGCCCTCGCCACCGCGCAGCGCCATTTCGGCCGGGTCAGCTTCGACCTCATCTACGCCCTCCCCGGCCAGAGCGCGGCCGCGTGGCAAGCCGAGCTGGCCCGCGCTTTGGCCTTCGGCACCGGCCATCTCTCACTCTACCAGCTCACCATCGAGCCCGGCACGCGCTTCGCCGCCCTCGCCGCCAAAGGCGCGCTCACGCCGGCCGATCCCGATTTCGCCGCCACCCTCTACGAGCTGACCCGCGACCTCACGGCGGCGGCCGGGCTTCCCGCCTACGAAATCTCGAACCATGCGAGGCCCGGCGAAGAGAGCCGCCACAATCTCGCTTACTGGCGCTACCGCCCCTATCTCGGAATCGGTCCCGGCGCCCACGGCCGGCGCGGCGGCGCGGCGACGGTCCGGCACAAGAAACCCGAAAACTGGCTCGCCGCCCTCGCCCGCAACGGCCACGGCCTCCAGGAGGAGACGGACCTCAGTCCCGCCGAGGCGGCCGCCGAGGCCCTGCTGATGGGCCTGAGGCTCGCCGAAGGCGTCCCGACCCAGGGCCGCGAGGATTGGATCGACCGCCGCGCCGTCGACCGGCTCGAAGCGCAGGGCCTCGTCGCCCGCACCGAAGGCCGCCTCCGCGTCCTGCCGCCCGGCACCTTGCTCCTCGACGCGATCCTCGCCGAGATAATCCTCTAGAGCGCCCGACGTTTAGATCGAATCGTCACCCCGGTATTGAATCGTCACCCCGGACTTGATCCGGGGTCCACCTTCTTCAACCGCCTGGAAAGCGAAAAAGGTGGATGCCGGATCAAGTCCGGCATGACGAGAGGGTGCAAACCTGATTATTCACCGCTCCAGGTCCCTAGTCGAAATTGCGCGGCGCGGGCGAGAGGATGGTCGTCCCGGCCGCCGTCACCTCGCGCACTTCCAGCGAGCGTTCGGCGATGCCGCTGCCGCCGAAGCGGAACGGCCCGTCGACGCCGGCGAAGCCGCCCGGATCGCGCAGCGCCCGCTCCGGGAAGGGCCGCCCGACCCGCCAGTCCTTCGCCGCCCGCACCGCGAGCAGCACGGCATCGTAGCCGAGGCTGGCGAGCCGGTACGGCGCCGCGCCGTAGCGGGCGCGGTAGCGGGCGCGCAATTGCTCGAACATCGCGTCGGGCGCCGCGGCGTACCAGGCGCCGCGCAAAGCCGCGGTCCGGCCGAGCGCCCCTTCCGCCGCCCACAGCTCGGTGCCGAGCAGCCGCGCGCCCTTGTGCGCCGAAGCCGCCGCCGCCGCCGCCGCGTTGCGCGGGCTGTCGGCGACGAGCAAGGCGTCGTAGGCGCCCTTGGCGGCGACCCGCATGACCGCCGCCCTCAGGCTTGCCGGATCGCGGTCGTAGGTCTCGATCGCGGTGACCGCACCGCCGCGCTGGGTCGCGTCGACCAGCGCCTGGGCGGCGCGCTTGCCGTAGGTGCCGCTCGGCGCCACCGCGGCGAAGCGCTCGACCCCCCGGCTCCGCGCGAACGCGACCACCCGGCCGATCGACTGGCCCGGCGTGAAGCCCATCAGATAGACCCCGTCGCCGGCTACGCTGACGTCGTTCGAAAAAGCGATGACCGGCACGTCCGAGCGGCGCGCGACCGGCGCCACCGCCCTTACGTCGTCGGCGAGCAGGGGCCCGAGGAACAGGCCGTTGCCCTCGCCCAGCGCCTCGTTCGCCGCCGCCGCCGCGCCGCCGGCCTTGGCGGTGTCGTAGACGGTGATCCGGATCCGCTCTCCCCCGCTGTCGAGCAAGGCGAGCTGGGCGGCGTTGGCGATCGACGCGCCGACGCCGGCATTGGGGCCGGACAGGGGCACGAGCACCGCGACCCGGTTGCGGGTCTCGTCCGGCGGCAATCCGGGGCTGACCGGCTCGGGCGTCGGCTGCGCGCGCGGCGCCTCGGGCTCGGGCGGCGGCTCGGGGCGCGGCGCCGGGACGAGCTGGCACCCCGCCAGCGCGAACAGGGCGCCCGCTCCCAGCAGGAGGAAGCTCCGCCGCGCTTGCCGCGCGCGCCCTAGCTCTGCCATGACCGCTCCCGATGGACGAACCCTTGTCTCCCGGCCTCTACATCGTCGCGACGCCGATCGGCAATCTCTCCGATCTCAGCCCGCGCGCCGCCGCGACGCTCGGCCGCGCCGACGCGATCGCCGTTGAGGACAGTAGGGTGACGGCGAAGCTGCTCCGCCATATCGGCGTCAAGCGGCCGATGATCCCCTATCACGACCACAATGCCGATCGGGTGCGGCCCGAATTGCTGCGCCGCATGCGCAGCGAAGCCGTCGCTTTGGTCTCGGACGCGGGGACGCCGCTCATCTCGGACCCCGGCTATAAGCTGGTCCGCGAGGCCCGCGCGCAAGGGCTGCCGGTGACGACGATCCCCGGCCCGTCGGCGGCGATCGCGGCCCTGACCCTGGCCGGCCTCCCCACCGACCGCTTCCTGTTCGTCGGCTTCCTCCCCGCCAAGAGCGGCGCCCGCGCCGCCGCCATCGCCGAAGTGAAGGACATCCGGGCGAGCCTGGTCCTCTACGAGAGCGGACCGCGGCTGGCGGCGGCGCTGGCGGCGCTCGCCGAAGGGCTCGGCGACCGCGAGGCAGCGGTGGCGCGCGAGATCAGCAAGAAGTTCGAGGAGACCGCGACCGGCCGCCTCTCACAGCTCGCCGCCCGCTACGCCGACGCGCCGCCCAGAGGCGAGATCGTCGTCGTCGTCGGCCCGCCCGGCGAGGCGCCGCCGCTCGGCGACGACGCCGTCGATGCCGCGCTCGCCGAGGCGATGCGCACCCTTTCCCCCTCCCGCGCCGCGGCGGAGGTGGCGGCCTCGCTCGGCGTGCCGCGCCGCCACGCTTACGAGCGGGCGCTGAAGCTCAAATGAGCCGGCGCGATGCCGAGCGCGGCGGACGCCGGGCCGAGCGGCTCGCCGCCTGGTGGCTGCGCCTCAAGGGCTGGACCATCCTCGCCCGCCGCGTCCGCACCCCCGTCGGCGAGGTCGACCTCGTCGCCCGCCGCGGCCGCACCCTCGCCTTCGTCGAGGTCAAGACCCGGTCGAGCGAAGCCGACGCCGCCTTCGCGCTCGACGAATGGCGCCTGCGCCGCGTCGCCGCGGCCGCCGGCGCCCTCGCCCACCGTTACGCCCGCTCGGGGGACGACATCCGTATCGACGCGATGTTCATCCTTCCCCGCCGCTTCCCCCGCCACCTCCCCAACGTCTGGCAAGGATAGACATGCGCTACCCCATCCCCTTTGCCCTGCTCGCTTTGCTCGCCGCCTGCGATGCGCCGCCCAAGCCTCCGGCCGCCGAGCCGAAGCTCCCGCAGCAGCTTTGCGAGCAGGTCGACAAGGGCCTGGCGCAGATCGCGAAAGGCGGCGGCCTCGATTTCGACGACAAGGGCGAGGCGTCGATGATGGAAGCCGCCTGGGTCCAGCTCAGCTCGAACCAGCGCGAGCAGCTCGTGAAGCTGCTCGCCTACCACGCCTCGTGCGCCGCCGGGGCGCAGAGCGACGGCCAGTCTGTGGTGATCCGGGGCGACGAGGGCCATGAGCTGGTCCGCCGCAGCGTCTCGACCCGCGTCGACATGGCGGGCGCGCTCAACGGGCTCGGCGAGGACGTTGCCCGGTGACAGGCCCGGCCGCGTCGCCCAGGGTCCGTACTCAATATTCGCAACGGTCGTGACGGAGCGGATTTTGGGCCAGGGCAAGGAGCGAGGAGGGAGCGATGCTGACGCATCGTGACCGACGAGGGACGCAGCCCTGGCCCAAAA
>JBJMTY010000199.1:0-2048 GCA_045811445.1 Allosphingosinicella sp.
AAACTCATACCCTACACAAAGCACTACCAATCTGACCGCCTAGCCGATCACCGCGTTGCGCGACACGCCGCCCAGCTCGTCGGCGATCTGGCTCGCCGTCATGCCCTGGGTCCAGAGGCTCTTCAGCTGGTCGATACGTTCGTCAGTCCAGGACATTCACTTTCCTTCACGGCTTGCGGCCCCGCTCCTGCCGCTCTAGCGACGGCGCGATGAACGACTTGCCTTCGAATTGGGTCAAGGCCGAACCCGGTGTCCCGACGATCCGGAACGTGAACTGGGGCGGCCTTCGAACCCTCTATGTGAAGGAGGTGAGGCGTTTCTTCAAGGTGCAGCTGCAGACCGTGTGGGCGCCGGCGATCACCACCCTGCTCTATCTCGTCATCTTCACCGTCGCGCTCGGCCGCGCCGGACGCACCGTGATGGACGTGCCGTTCGCCGATTTCATCGCGCCGGGCCTGATCGTGATGAGCATGCTCACCAACGCCTTCGCCAATGCCAGCTTCTCGCTGCTGGTCGGCAAGATCCAGGGCAATATCGTCGATTATCTGATGCCGCCGCTGTCGGTCGGCGAGCTGATCGCGGCTCTGGTCGGCGCCGCCGTCACCCGCGCCCTCCTGGTCGGCTGCGCGGTGTGGCTGGTCATGCTGTTCTGGCCCGGCGTTCACGTCGTGCCGCGCCACCTCTGGGCGGTCGCCTGGTTCGGGGTGACGGGATCGGCGATGCTCGGCTTCTTCGGCCTGCTGACCTCGATCTGGGCGGAGAAGTTCGACCATGCCGCCGCGGTCACCAACTTCGTGGTCGCGCCTCTGTCTTTGCTCTCGGGCACCTTCTACTCGATCCACAATCTCGCGCCAGCCTTCCAGGCGGTGAGCCACGCCAACCCCTTCTTCTACATCATCTCCGGCTTCCGCTACGGCTTCCTCGGCCTCTCGGATTCGCCGATCGGTGTCGGCGCGGCCCTGATCCTGGCGATCGACGTCGTGCTCGGCATCCTGTGCTACTATTTGCTGAAGCGCGGGTGGAAGCTGAAGAGCTGATCCGTTCATACAAATAGCGACAAATATGAACGATTTCTGTCGATGGCGTTCAGCCTGACGGCATTCGCACCGCCCTACACCCGCCTCGTCAACTCGAAGTGAGGAGAAAGACGATGCGTAAGTTCATGATTTCGGCGGCCCTTCTGTCCGCGACGGCGATGGCCGCGCCGGCGGCCGCGCAATACGCCCCGCGGGCGCCCTACGGCCAGGTCGCGTTCCGTGGCGGCGGGCTCGAGGCCCAGCTCCGCGAGATCGACCAGCGGATCGCCGCCGGCGTGCAGCGCGGCCTCCTGTCGCGCGGTGAGGCCAACCGGCTCTCGACCGACGTCCGGCAGCTCCAGGTCCGGGTCCGCGGCAGGGCCTGGAACGGCCTGTCCTTCCGCGAGCGGCAGAACCTCGAGGCTCGCATCCAGGCGCTCCGCGTCCGGGTCGACAGCGAGCTGCGCGAAGGCCGGGGCCAGCGCCGCGACCGGCGCTGGTAATTGACGGGGCGCACGCCCCGTCTCTAGAGCAAGAAGGGCGGTCCCCGCGGGGGCCGCCCTTTCTCTTTGCCCGCATCCAGGAGCCCGAAAAATGGCCATCACGCCGCTCATGCCCGTTTACCCGCGCTCGCCGGTGCGGCCGGTGCGAGGGGAGGGCGTGTGGCTGTGGGGCGAGGACGGCACCAAATATCTCGATTTCGCGAGCGGCATCGCCGTCAACCTGCTCGGCCACGGCCATCCGCATCTGACCGGGGCGATCCAGCGCCAGGCGGCGACCCTGATGCACGTCTCCAACCTCTACGGCAGCCCGCAAGGCGAGGCTTTCGCCCGGCGGCTGGTCGACAACACGTTCGCCGACACTGTCTTTTTCACCAATTCCGGCGCGGAAGCGGTGGAATGCGCGATCAAGACCGCGCGCCGCTATCACCACCATCACGGCCAGCCGGAGAAGAACGTCCTCGTCACGTTCGGCAACGCCTTTCACGGCCGGACGATGGCGACGATCAGCGCCACCGACCAGCCCAAGCTG
>JBJMTY010000200.1:0-13221 GCA_045811445.1 Allosphingosinicella sp.
CTGGCGCGCGAGGCGGGCGGCATCGATGACTATATTGATGAGCTGAACGACCGCAATCCCTTCAAGGCCTGAGCTGCTTCAACCAGCGCCGACGTTGCGTGTTTGCGACGCCCAGCCAGGCATCGCCCTGCGTTTCGCGCCCGATTCTGCGCCATTTCCTCCTCCGCGCCCCGCCTGTGCAAATTTGCACACAGGCCGTGCACGCCTCTGTCTTTCACCTGCTGGGGAAACGCGGCACACTGCGTTGCATTGCGCATAAGTGTGATTCAAAACGCGCAAGCCATAAGAATATAAAACCCAGGAGACATGCATGCGTATTTCGAAGAACCCCTTGGCGCTGCGGCGTTCCGTCCTTGCCGTCATGATGTGCCTGCCCGCACTGGGCGCCGGCACCGCCCAGGCCCAGACCCAGACCACCAACGCGGCCGGCGATACCGCCGGCAGCAGCCGCGAACTGGAAAAAGTGGTCGTGACGGCGCGCCGCCGCGCTGAACTGATCCAGGACGTGCCAGGCTCGGTCAGCGCCATCTCCGGCGCCGAACTGGAAAAGCAGGCCATCCCCGACCTGGCCGCCCTGGCCGACAGCCTGCCCAGCACCACCCTGAAAACCTCGCGCGGCACCAACACCACCCTGACCGCCTTCATCCGCGGCGTCGGCCAGCAGGATCCGGTCGCCGGCTTCGAGGCGGGCGTCGGCCTGTATCTGGACGACGTCTATCTGAACCGCCCGCAGGCCGCCGTGCTCGAGATTTACGACGTCGAGCGGGTCGAGGTGCTGCGTGGGCCGCAGGGCACGCTCTACGGCCGCAACACGATCGGCGGCGCGATCAAATACGTCACCCGTCGGCTGCCCGACGATCCCCGGTTCAGCGCCACGGCGCGGCTCGGCACCCACCAGCAGGCCGACCTGATCCTCAGCGGCTCGGCCCCGATCGGCGCCGGCGTCAAGATCGGCGCCTCGGCGGCGCGGCTCAGCCACGGCGGCTTCGGCGACAATCTCAACATCCGCGGCCTCGAAAACTACAACCAGGATCTGTGGGCGTTCCGCGGCACGGTCGAGATCGAGCCCGCCGACGGCGTCTCGATCCGCTTCTCGGGCGATTACACCCAGGACGATTCGAACCCGCGCAACGGCCACCGGCTGATCCCCGGCCTCCTGAGCGGCGCGCCCGTGCTCAACGACGTCTACGATACCCAGGCCGGGCTCAACACGCCGCACCAGTCGATCAAGGCCTATGGCGGCGCCATGCACACCGAGATCCGCGCCAGCGACGAGGTGACGATCAAGAACATCATGGGCTACCGGCAGGACCGCAGCCGCACCCCGATCGACTTCGACGCTCTGCCCGCGGCCGACGTCGACGTGCCGGCCATCTACCGCAACCACCAATTCTCCGACGAGCTGCAATTGCTCTACGACAGCGACATCCTGAAGGGGGTGATGGGGGTCTATTTCCTCAGCGCCAGCGCCGAGAACATCTTCGACGTGATCCTGGCGACGACCAGCCCGGTGGCGCTGCCCGGCCTCACCGCGTCCACTTTCGGCCACGTCAACACCCAGACGGCCGCGGCCTTCGCCGATTTCACCTTCAAGCTCAGCGACCAATTCTCCTTGTCGGTCGGCGGCCGCTACACGGTCGACCGGCGCCGGGCGACGGTGATCCGCAAGAATTTGCTGTTCGGCGCGTCGCCGGAGCTCGGCGGCACCGGCGTCCAGCTCGGCGCGCTCACCTCGGACTTCCGCGGCGAGAAGAAGTTCAAGGAATTCACCCCCCGCGCGTCCTTGAGCTACGAGCCCGACGACAACAACACGCTCTACGTGACCTGGGGCAAGGGCTTCAAAGGCGGCGGCTTCGATCCGCGCGGCCTGTCCACCGCCGCGCCGGACATCAATGCCAACGGCACCCGCGAAGCGTCCGAGATCTACGATTACTTCCTGTTCGATCCCGAGAAGGTGACCAGCTACGAGCTCGGCTACAAGGCGGCTTTGTTCGATCACCGCCTGCGCCTCGCCCTCGCCGGCTTCTACGCCGATTATAAGGACGTGCAGGTGCCGGGCTCGGTCGGCGCGGTGATCAACGGCGTGCCGACCTTCGTCGGCGTCACCACCAATGCCGGCAAGGCGAGCTTCAAGGGCATCGAGGCGGAAGCGGTGGCGACGCTCTACCGCAACCAGGGCACGCGGGTGAATTTGTCGGGCACGCTCGGCTATCTCGACGCCCAATATGATTCGTTCATCACCAACGTCGCGTCGGCGAGCACCGTCACCACCGTCCGCGGCCCGTTCGACGTCGCCAATTACCGCCGCATCCAGAACACGCCGAAATGGACGACCTCGGCGACGCTCGACTTCGCGACGCCGCTCCACGGCGGCCAGCTGACGGCGAGCACGACGCTCTCCTACCGCTCCAAGACCTTCCAGTTCGAGACGCCGAGCCCGTTCCTCGACCAGCCCGGCTACGCTCTGCTCGACGCGCATCTGGTCTGGACCAGCCCGGACGACCGCTACACGATCGGCCTCCACGCCAAGAACCTGACCGACAAGCATTACATCACGTCGGGCTACCAGTTCCTGGCGGTGGATCCGGTCACCGGCGTGCCGCTGCGGGCCGCGAACGGCAACGTCATCCCGAGCCTCGGCAAGGAAGGCGTCGTCACCACCTTCTACGGCAACCCGCGGCAGGTCTTCCTAAGCCTCGGCGTCAAGTTCTAAGGGAGCCTCATGGCGAGGAGCAGAGAGAGCGAGCATCGGCGCGGCGGCATCGTCCTCGCCCTCCTGCTCCTCGCCTACATCTTCAATTTCCTCGACCGCCAGATTCTGGGTATCCTTGCCCAGCCGATCAAGGCGGACCTCCATCTCACCGACACCCAGTTCGGGGCGATCGGCGGCCTCGCCTTCGCCTTGCTCTATTCGGTGCTCGCCATCCCGCTGGCGATGCTCGCCGACCGCACCAGCCGCAGCGCGGTCGTCGCCGGCTCGCTGGCGGTGTGGAGCGCCTTCACCGCCGCCTGCGGGCTCGCCGCGGGCTATGGGCAGCTCTTCCTGTTCCGGCTCGGCGTCGGGGTGGGCGAGGCCGGCGGGGTGGCGCCCTCCTACGCGCTGATCGCCGATTATTTCCCGCCCGAGCGGCGCGCCCGCGCGCTCGCCATCTATTCGCTCGGCATCCCGATCGGCCTGGCCTCGGGCACCCTCATCGGCGCCTATATCGCGCATTGGGTGAGCTGGCGCGCCGCCTTCGCGGCGATGGGCGCCGCCGGCGTGCTGCTCGCGCCGGTCATGCTCCTCCTCGTGCGCGACTTGCCCAACGACGAACGCGGGGGCGCCGCCGCCGCCCGCGCGCCGCTCCGCGAGGTCTTCCCGCTGCTGGCGCGCAAGCCGAGCTTCTGGCTGATGGCCTTCGCCGCCTCGTTCAGCTCGCTGTGCGGCTACGGCCTCGCTTTGTGGACCCCGTCGGTGCTGATGCGCAGCTACGGGCTCGAATTGGTCGCGACCGGTCAGTTCATGGGCTCGCTGCTGCTCATCGGCGGCACGATCGGCGTGTTCGCGGGCGGCTGGCTCGCCGACCGGCTCGGGACCAAAAACGTGCGCTGGTATGCGCGGCTGCCGGCGATCGCCTGGCTCGTCACCACGCCCGCTTTCCTGCTCGCCTTCGCCAGCCCCAGCCTCGCCGTCGCCTGGCCGCTTCTCCTCATCCCCAACGCGCTCAACATCCTCTGGCTCGGCCCGGTCACCACCGCCGTCCAGCATCTCGCGCCGCCGCGCATGCGCTCCACCGCCTCGGCGAGCTTCCTGCTCATCAACAACCTCATCGGCCTCGGTGCCGGGCCGCTGCTGATCGGCGCGCTCTCCGAGCATCTCAAGGCCAGCTACGGGCTCGAGGCCCTGCGCTACGCGGCGATGACCGCGACCGGCTTCTACCTGCTCGCCGCCGCCCTGATGCTGCTCGCCTCGCGCACCCTCGCCCGCGACTGGGAAGCCGAATAGCTCAGCGCCGGCCCTGCTTGCGGAGCATCGGCGGCGGCTGGGCGAGCCGCTTGAGCTGCGGCGCCAGATCCTTCTTGGGGATGACGACCTGGACGAGGGCGGGGACCCCTTCCAGGGCCTGCACGTCGCGCAGCACCTCGCCCAGCTCGCCGACCGTCTCGACCCGGAAGCCGCGGGCGCCGAACGCCTTGGCGAGCGCGAGATAGTCCCAGGCCGGCAAATCGTCGAACGGGTCGAACGCGCCGTCGGGCGTGAAGGCGTCGAGGCTGACGAAGGCCTGCTCGATCGCATAGCCTTCGTTGCTCATCACGAAGATCGCGGCGTCGACGCCAGCGCGGACCAGGCTCGATATCTCCTGGCAGATCATCATGAAGCCGCCGTCGCCGGCGACGACATAGGGCCTCTTGCCCGAAGCCAGAGCGACGCCGAGCGCGCAGCCCGTCTCGTGGCCGAGCGACCCCCACGCCGCCTGGGCGACGAAGCCGCCGCGCGGCAGGCCGAACAGATTGCCGAACACGTAGAGCGAGGTGCTCTCGCCCAGCACCAGCACGCTCTCGCCCATCAGCCCCTCGTCGCGGAGGAAGGCGGTGAGCGCGTCGTAGAAGAGATTGTAGGTCAGTCCGGCGTCGGCGGGGGCCGCCGGCGAGGGGGCGCTCGGCTCGAAGGGAGGCAAGGCGCGGGGGAAACCGGGCGCGGCGACGAAGCGCGCGGCGAGGCCGTCGACGACGTCCCCGAGCCAAAGGTCGTGGTACCAGGACCAGCCGATCCGCGCTGCCTCGTCATTGACCTCGATCATCCGCGCGAACGGCGCGGGCTTCATGATGTCGAGATAATCGTCGGTGACGATGGTGCCGAGCGCGATCACGCAGTCGGCCGCCTTCATCAGCGCGTCGGTCGCGGGCGGCGAGGCGGGCCCGGCATAGGTGCCGAAGAAGGCCGGCTGGCTCTCGTCGAGCACGGTCTTGCCGAGGCTGGTGGTGGTGAAGGGGAGGCCGCTGGCATCGACGAGGGCCTGCATCCGCTCCTCCAGGCCGAAACGCTGGATGAGCACGCCCAGCCACAGCACCGGCCGCTCCGCCGCCGCGATCCGCGCCCAGGCCGCGTCGAGATAGGCTTCGAGCGCGTCCGGGTCGCTGACGAAGGGAACAGGCGCCAGCCTGCCCTCGGGGCGCGCGCACGTTTTCTTCCAGATATCGGCCAGCACTTCGATGTAGATCGGACGGCGGTGGGTGAGCATGGCGACGATCGCGCCGTCGATCTGCTCCGGCGCCAGCCCCGCATCCTCGACGATCTCCGACGCGACGGTGATCTCGGCGAAGATGTCGCGGTCGGCGTCGAGGTCGCCGGTCGAATGGTGGAACAGCACCGATTCCTCATTCTCCAGCCGCCGGTCCTTGGTCGCGGGGCTCGCCGAGATGATCGCCACCGGCACGCGCTCCACCCACGATCCCGCCGCGCAATTGAGCGCCGAGAAGGTGCCGACGCCATATTGCACGCAGGCCGCGCCGATGCCGGCGAAGCGGGCATAGCCGTCGGCCGCGTAGCCGCTGCCGAGTTCGTTGATGTTGGGCACGCGGGTCAGCCCGTCCATCGCGTCCACCGCCTGGAGGAAGGCCGAGGCATAGTCGCCGGGGACGGCGAACAAATGGCTGAGCCCGCACTGGACGAGCCGGTCGGCGAGATATTGCGCGACCGTGTAGGCGGGCCCCGCCATCAGCTGATGTCGCGCTTGACGAGGCAGCTCGGCGTCAGCGCGTCCAGCTCCTTGGAGAGGTCTGACGAGTCGGCTGTCGGGACGCACAAAGAGAGCCCGGCATCCTCCTCCTCGCACCCTGTCGCGACCGTACCGCAGCCGCCCTCGGGGCAGGGCATGATCGCATAATCGGCATCGAGCCAGCGCGGCCGCTTCAGCCCGAAATGGCTCTCAAGCATCTGCTCGGCTGTGCAGAAGGCGCCTTCCACCCAGCCCTGGCCGATCGAATAGGCCTCGCCGCAAATGTGGATGTCTTCCGACGCCATCGGCTTCAGCATCCGCCACATGATCTGGTCGAGCCGGTACTCGGCCTTCCATTCGTGCCAGCCGCCGCCATAGGGGTCCTCGTTCCAGGTGTGGTAGACGGCCGAATAGGGCATCGGGATTTCGGGCAGAGCGTGGACCTGCGCGATCTGCTTGTTGCAATCCTCGACCATCTCCTGGGTGGCGCAATGTTCGGTCTGAGGGATCGGGCTGGTGACGCCGGGCTCGTGGCAGGCGGGCATGTAGCCCTTGTAGGGCGTGCCTTTCTCCAGAGCCTTCCAGAACGGCACGGTCGAGATGTCGTTGTAGCTCGCCTGCACCAGCGAGTTGAGGAACGGCTCGCCGCCGCGTTGCTCGCCCTCGGTGCCGAAATAATAGACTTGCCGCATCGGCAAATCGGTCACCGAGCGGCCGGCGACGAGGCCGAGGCTGCGCCACCAGGGCTGCTCGTAGGCCATGAACAATTTGAACGCGCTCTGGATCAGCACCGACTTGCGGTCGTCGACATAAATCTCGTCGCCGTCGAGCATGTCGCATTTGACCAGCTCGAGCGCGCGGCGCGGCAGGCCCAGGATCAGGCGGTTGGCGCGGACGATGCGCGGCTCGGCATTCTCGACCAGCGAGGTGCTGGCGTCCTGGGTGACGGTCGGGCGGAAGTGGAGGGCGTAGCGATAGCCGCCGTCGCCGGGCGCGATCTCGGCGAGGCAATGGTTCATGAATACCCGCCCGCCGGCGGCGAGCTTGCCGCCCTTGGCCGCGTTGAATTGCTCGGCGAGCGTCAGCGGCAGATGCTGGTAGCCTTCGCACAGGGTCAGGAACTCGGTGTCGTCGCCATATTCGGTGGCGGGGAGCTGGGTGACGGCGTTGGCGTTGGCGACGTTGGCGTCGTAGCCGCCGCTGTCCTTCATGAACTGGTAGCCCTCGTTGGAAAGCGTCCTGAACATCAGGTTCCAGAAGCCGTATTTCCACAGCGGCCGGCCGAACACCTTGAGCTTCATGAGGTCGCACAGGCTGAGGTCGGCCATGCCCGGGTAGATGTTGTTCATCACCTGGATCTGGAGGTTGGTCGGGCCGAGGCCGCGCTCCGACCAGGCGAGGTTGTAGGGCACCTTGTCGGGATCGGCGAGCTCGTGGAGCCTCAGATGCTTGCCGCGCAGATAGAAGAGGTTGCAATTGGCGCCCACCGGATCGGGCGCGCCCATGTGGAAGTCGCGCGTGGCGAGCCTCAGATGCTCGACCAGGTCGGCGACCATCTTGTGCGATTCCTGGATGTAGCGCATCCCGCCCAGCTCGGCCTTCATGCTGGGGATGCCGGGCACCGCCACCGAATAGAGCCGGCCGCCGATGCGGTCGCTATATTCGAACAGGCCGATGCTGTTGTCCTCGCCCAGCTCGGGCTGCAGCCGCCATGCCGAATAGGTCCCGGCGCAGCCGCCGCCGACGATCGCGATGTCCAGGTCCATGCCGCCCCCCTTTTTTCGAAGAGGAGCCACGGCTCCCCACCCCACAGGCCAAGACTATGAGCCGGGGGGAGGGTGAGGGCAATCGCGCTTTATTGCGCGCTTTGCGGTGGAAGCGGCGTCGTTACTTGCGCGTTTCGGCCGCTTGGCTCAGGTCGCGAAGCCGGGGTCGAGGCGGTAGGCCTTGCGCAGCAGAGCCGGCCAGGCGAGCGCGCCGGCGGCCATCTTGAGCCCGATTTTGCCCTGCCGCGCGGTCACTTCGGGCGCGCCCTGCGGCGGGTTGTTGAGGTTGGCCGCGCCGGCCGACAGCGCCAGGATCTGCGCCTGGCAGGCCCGCTCGAGGAAATAGATGCGGATGAAGGCCTCGCCGACCGTCTCGCCGACCGCGAGCGTGCCGTGGTTCCTGAGCAGCATCGCGCCCTTGTCGCCGAGGTCGGCGACGATCCGCTCGCGCTCGTCGAGGTCGACGGCGACGCCTTCGTAATCGTGATAGGCGACCTCGTCGCGGATCAGCATCGCCGTCTGGGTGACCGGCAGCAGCCCGTCGGCATGGGCCGCCACCGCCTGGCCGTGGGGGGTGTGGAGGTGGATGACGGCGTGGGCGTCCTCGCGCGCCATGTGGATCGCCGAATGGATGGTGAAGCCGGCCGGGTTGGTGATGAACGGCGTCGGCTCCACCGGCAGGCCGTCGAGGCCGACCTTGACCAGGCTCGACGCGGTCACTTCCTCGAACATGAGGTGGTAGGGGTTGAGCAGGAAATGATGCTCCGGCCCCGGGATGCGGGCGGAGAGATGGGTGAAGATGAGGTCGTCCCAGCCATGATGCGCGATCAGCCGGTAGGCGGCGGCGAGATCGACGCGGATCTTCCATTCCTCCGCCGACACCCGGCCCTCCAGCGAGGGGATGTCGACCGACGCGAGCGGCGCGGCGTCGGCCATGCCGCGGTTGATCTGTTCGACTCGGCCCATGGTCACGGCTCCTTTTCGGCTCAGGCTCCTATAGCCTCGGGATGGGCGGCGGCGAAGGCCTCGATCCGCCCCGCCTCGGCATCGACCCGGACGAGCGTGGGAAAGCCGTCCAGCGGCACCTCGAAGCGGCGGGCGTTGAACATTTGCGGGACGAGGCAGATGTCGGCCAGCGTCGGCGCGTCGCCGTGGAGGAAGCGGCCGGCGCCGGGCGCGGCGAGCGTCTCCAGCGCCGCCAGCCCCTCGGCCACCCAATGGCGGTACCAATCGTCGCGCGCCCGCTGCGGCACGCCGAGCGGGCCGGCGAGGTAGCGCAGCACCCGCAGATTGTTGAGCGGGTGGATGTCGCAGGCGACGGCGAGCGCGAGCGCCAGGACGCGCGCGCGCGCCGCCGGGTCGGACGGGACGAGCGGCGGCTGGGGCCGGGTCGCGTCGAGATAGTCGATGATGGCGAGGCTCTGGGTCAGGCGCTGCCCGTCCACCTCCAGCATCGGCACCAGCCCCTGCGGGTTGCGGGCGCGATAATCCGCCTCGCGCTGCGCGCCCTCGAGCAAATTTACCGGCACGCGCTCGTAGGCGATGCCCTTGAGATTGAGCGCGATCCTCACCCGATAGGCCGCCGAGGAGCGGAAATAATCGTAGAGCACCGGCGCCGCCATCGCGCCACGCTAGCCCGGCGCGGGACGGCGCGGAAGCCCGGCCGCCCAAATCGCCCCAAATCCCCCGTTGATTCGAGGGGCGGAATGTGGTCCTTGGCGCCGGGGCAGTTCTTCTCTCGTGGCGCGCGACCAGCGGAGGGGAGACCAAACGTGCCCGATCTCGACATCAGTCCCATCAGGAAGACCCGCCGCGCCGTCGTCGCCGGCCTCATGGCGGCGATCGGAACGGCCGCGGCCGGCGCGCCGCCGCTCGGCCTCGCCGCCCGCCCTTGGGGCCCGCTGCGCCACGCCGGCATCGACGAATGGCGGCGCCTCGTTGGCACCCGCTTCGTCGCCGAGGGCGAGCAGGGCCGCTGCGCGCTGCGGCTGGTCGCGGTGCGACCGCTCGCGGCGCAAGGCCGGCGCCCCGCCGCCTGCGCCCGCTCGCACGCCTTCGAGGCGGTGTTCGAGACCGCCGCCTCGCCCGCCGGCAACCGCGTCTACCGGCTCGCCCATGCCGAGCATGGCGCGCTCGACCTCTTCGTCGGCCCCGCCGGTCCCGCCGGCGCCGGCAAGCGGCGGCTGAACGCCGTCTTCAACTAGGGTAACGCGCCGCCGCCGGGCGGGGGAGCCGATCCCCCATGCCCGGATAAATACCCATCGCCCCCTCGTCGAATGTTCCTAGGCAATTGGGGACAAGCGCCGATATGGGCGCGCGCCCTGCCGGATAGTCTGCACGCAGCATCCTTTAAGGCAGGAGTCGACATGAACATCCGCAAGCCGGGCCTCGCGCTCGCCGCCGCCCTCCTGCTCGCCTCGACGGCCCAGGCCGCCGAGGTGCGCCGCGAAGGCGTCATCATCTCGCACAAGGGCAGCCACCTCGACGTGCGCACCCGCGAGGGCAACATCACCGTCATGCTCGGCCACGGCACGACCATCCGCGAGAGCAAGGGCGCCTTCTCGAAGACCGACCGCCACGCCGACGCCCTGATCCCCGGCCTCATCATCCGGGTCGACGGCGACGAGCATGGCGGCGGCATCGCCGCCCACAAGATCGAGTTCAAGGAGCGCGACTGGCGCTCGGCGATCGCCACCCACGCCGGCACCCAGGAGCATCGCGAGCAGACCAATGCCGAGCTCGCCCGCGCCGCCGCCGAACGCGCCGAGCTGCGCCAGGCGATCATCGACGGCCACGAATATGTCGTCCGCGACGAGACCATCGTCTATTTCACCACCGGCAGCGCCGCCATCGCCGAGAGCTACAAGCAGCAATTGCTGGCGCTCGCGAAAAAGGCGCCGGAGCACGGCAATTACCGCATCTCGATCCTCGGCTTCGCGGATCCGCGCGGCAATGCGGCGGCCAACGAGCGGCTCAGCCAGAAGCGCGCTTTGGCCGTCAGCAACTTTCTGCGTCAGAGCGGCCACATCCAGCCCGGCCGGGTGCTGTCGCCTTCCGCGATGGGCGAGAACGGCTCGGCGCCCGACGTCGCCCCGCCGGTCGGCAACGATCAGGCGCGCCGCGTTCTCGTTCGCGTCGTGACGCCCAAGACACAGCTCAGGAAGTAAGCGCCGCGGGGCGGGCGCCCCCGCTCCGGATCGGGGTTTCTCCCGATGCACCGCCGGATTCGGGGCGGCTAGCCCTCGGCCATCAGGGGACAAAAGGAGGTTTCAATGCAATATTCCAAGGTGGCGGTCGGGCGCCGCGGCAGGGCGATGCGGACGGTGCTGGCAGGCGCCTTGCTCGCCGGCGGCCTGGCGTTCGGCGCGAGTCCGGCGGCCGCGTCCGACGACACGCCCTTCCAGGGCTTCCGGATCGAGGCGATCACCGGCTACGACGATGTCGGCGTCGATTTCGACGACGACGTCTATAACGGCGGCAAGAATTCGCAGAGCGGCTTCATGTACGGCCTCGGCGTCGGCTACGATTTCCAGGCCGGCGCCCTGGTGTTCGGGGTCGAGGGCGAATGGAGCGATTCCACCGCCAGCCGCACCGACGATTTCAGCGGGACCAGGGTGACCAACCCGATCGCCGGCGTGCCGACTCCGGTCACCACCCACCTCGAATCCAAGGCCGGCGCCGATTTCTACGTCGGCGGCCGCGTCGGCTACGTCGTCAGCCCGGAGGCGATGATCTACCTCAAGGCCGGCTATTCGTCGGGCAAGATCGAGATGGACGGCAGCGGCAAGGACAATGGCGTCGCCTACACGTTCGACGAGAAGGTCTCGGTGCACGGCTTCCGGCTCGGCATCGGCGGCGAATATCGCTTCAGCGAGAATTTCTACGGCAAGGCCGAGTATCGCTACACCAACTATAATAACGGCGATCTCGATATACGCGGCGCCAACGTCAACCTGAACCCGCTGTTCAGCGGCATCGACGTGGTGCGCCACCAGTTCGTCATCGGCGCCGGCTTCCGCTTCTAGCGCAACCGCACATAAGCCGCCCGTCTCTCTCCCCGCTTCGTGCCGGGAGGGAGGCGGGTGGTGCCGCTTAACGGACTCGAACCGTTGACCCCATCATTACGAATGATGTGCTCTACCAGCTGAGCTAAAGCGGCGCTCCCCGGGGAAGGCGGCCCTCTACCAGCGCGGCACAAGGCTGACAAGCGCCGGGGGCAACGCGGCGGCCGTGCCACCCCCTCCGTCATTCCGGAATCCATGAACACCGCCGTACGAGGCTTCGAGCCGCGGTGTTCATGGATGCCGGATCAAGTCCGGCATGACGATGCGTCGCGAATGGCGTCGCCCCGGGGCCTCACCGCCGCGCGGCGCGGCCGCCCTCGCCCAGCCCCCCAAGTCTTAACGGTTCCTCAACCATGAGCGGTGCATGCCCCTCCCTAACCGGGAAAGAAGGCAAGGACCGCCTGATGGACAGCCTGCGGGCATTCGACGAGGACAGCGCCTACGCCGCGTCCGGCGACGTGGAGGACGCGATCGAGGCGCCGCCCGAAATCGGCATCGACGAGCGGCGCATGCACGTGCGCGCCTACAATTACTGGGTCGGGTTGCTCGACGGCCGTCCCTATCCCAATATCAGCGAGCTCGATCCCCGCACGATCGACGATTTCGGCCCCCACAGCGTGCTGCTCGATTTCTCCGAGGGCGGCGACGACCCCAAGGTCTCCTGGCTCGGCCACGCGCTGCGCGAGGAATGCGATCTGCTCGGCGACATCCGGCGGATCAGCGACGTCCCCAAGCGCTCTTTGCTCTCGCGCCTCTCCGATCATTACATGCAGATCATCGCCAACCAGGCGCCGATCGGCTTCGAGGCCGAGTTCATGGGCCAGCGCGGCCGCAACACCATGTATCGCGGCATCCTGATGCCCTTCTCGTCGAGCGGCGAGAGCATCGATTTCATCTACGGCGTGATCAATTGGAAGGAAGTCGCCGATCCGGCCACCACCGCCGGCATCGCCGAGCAGGCGCGCAGCCTGCTCGCCGCCGCGCCGGCCGCGGCGTCGAGCCCCGTCTGGGCCGACGGCCCCAATTCCGAGCCGCCCGAGCCGGCAAGCGCCGCCCCGGCGGCCGAGGAGCCGCTGTGGGACGAGCCGAGCCTGCCCTTCGAGGCCGGCCTCGCCGACCGCCTTTGCGCCGCCCGCGAATGCGCCGAGGCGGCGACGGGGGCCGAGGCGCGCAGCCGCGGCGCGCTCTACCGCGCCCTCGGCCAGGCCTATGACTTCGCGCTCGCCGCCGAGGCCGAGCCCGGCGATTATGCCGAGATGCTGGAGGATGCCGGCATCAAGGCGCAGGCCCGCGCGCCGATGACCGCGGTCGCCAAGCTCGTCTTCGGCGCCCGCTGCGACAAGGCGCGGCTGACCGAGTTCGCCGCCGTCCTCTCTTTCGCCCGCCGCGAGGCGCTGCCGATGGGCGGCCTCGGCCCGCATCTCGAAAGCACCGAAGGCGGGCTCAAGGCCCTGGTCGCGGCCGAGCGCAAGGCGCGCCGGCCGGAGCGCAAGCCCGATGGCGGCCCCGATATTGGCGACGCCGCCCGCGCGGCGCTGCGCGCCGCCCGTCCGCTCGGCCACGTCGCCATCGAGGCGGGGGAGGAGGAGTTCGTCCTCCTCGTCGGCCGCCGCGACGAAGTGGGCGGCGTGGCGGTGGTCGCCGCCGTCGCCGACCCGGCCCTCCTCGAACGCGCCATCCGCAAGGCGGTAA
>JBJMTY010000201.1:0-2247 GCA_045811445.1 Allosphingosinicella sp.
CTGCGCGTGATCGCGGTCGCGACCGAGGATTCGGTCACACCGCGGCAGATGCGCCCTTTGTTCGACGTATTGACGATCGAGCCGGCGCGGCGGGTCAAGGGGCCCTATCGCCCGATCGAAGACGCGGTGCCGACCAATTACATCGTCGATCGTGCGGGCGTGCTGCGCTACGCCCAAGCCGCCGTTTTCGACCTGCCCTTGCTCAATCAGGAGCTGGTGCCGCTGCTCCGCGAGCCCGCGCCGCCGCCGCTGCCTCCGGCGCCTACGCCGTAAGCGCGGCGACCCCGGGCAATTCCTTCCCTTCCATCCATTCGAGGAAGGCGCCGCCGGCGGTGGAGACGAAGGTGAAGGCGTCGGCCGCGCCTGCCCGGTTGAGCGCGGCGACGGTGTCGCCGCCGCCGGCGACCGAGACGAGCTGGCCGGCTTCCGTGAGCGCGGCGGCAGTGCGGGCAAGCTGGACGGTGGCGCGGTCGAAGGGCGGCGTCTCGAAGGCGCCGAGCGGCCCGTTCCAGACCAGGGTGCGGCAGGTCTTGAGGGCGTCCGCCAGGGCTTCGACGGCGGCGGGGCCGATATCGAGGATCATCTCGTCGGCCGCGACCTCATGGACGTTGCAGGTGCGCAGCGACGGCGGGTTGGCGGCGAATTCCTTCGCGACGACCACGTCGTAGGGGAGGTGGACGATGCAGCTCGCTCGCTCGGCGGCGTCGAGGATCTCGAGGGCGATGTCCTTCAGCTCGTGCTCGCAGAGCGACTTGCCGACGTCGACCCCGCGCGCGGCGAGGAAGGTGTTGGCCATGCCGCCGCCGATGACGAGATGGTCGACCCTGGCGACGAGATGGCGCAGCACTTCCAATTTGGTCGAGACCTTGGCGCCGCCGACGACCGCCGCGACCGGCCGCTCCGGCGTGCCCAAAGCTTTCTCCAGCGCCTTCAGCTCGGCTTCCATCGCCCGGCCGGCGAAGGCGGGGAGGCGATGGGCAAGGCCCTCGGTGGACGCGTGGGCGCGGTGGGCGGCGGAGAAAGCGTCGTTGACGTAGAGGTCGCCCAGCGCGGCGAAGCGTTCGACCACGGCCGGGTCGTTCTTTTCCTCGCCGGCGAAGAAGCGGGTATTTTCGAGCAAGGCGATGTCGCCGGGGCGGAGCATGGCGACATTCTCCTCGGCGCCGTCCCAGTTCACGTAGCGGACCGGGCGGCCGAGCACGTCCTCGTAGGGCCGGGTGACGAGCGAGAGCGACATGTCCGGCCGCGGCTGGCCCTTGGGGCGGCCGAAATGGGCGAGGATGAGGACGATCGCGCCTTTGTCGGCGAGCTCGCTCACCGTCGGCACGGTGGCGCGCAACCGCGTGTCGTCACTGACCTTGCCGTCCTCCATCGGCACGTTGAGGTCCTCGCGGACGAGAACCCGCTTGCCGCGGACGTCGCCGATATCGTCGAGTGTCTTGAAGCTGGTCATTCTCGCTCCCGCGTCGCCTCCGCGTCGCCACTTCTCTTCGTCGCCCCAGCGAAGGCTGGGGCCCATACAGACTCAGCATGGATGCCAGCCCTCGCTGGCATGACGGTATTTCCTCCCGTCACCCCAGCAACCGCGCCATCGCGCCGGCGGTGTCGACCATGCGGTTGGAGAAGCCCCATTCATTGTCGTACCAGCTGAGGACGCGGACCAGCTTGCCCTCCAGCACCGCCGTCTCGAGGCTGTCCACCGTCGAGCTCGCCGGGTTGCCGTTATAGTCGATCGAGACCAAAGGCTCCTCCGAATAAGCCAGGATGCCCTTCAGCGGGCCGCTTTCGGATGCCGCCTTGAGGGCGCCGTTGACCTCGTCGAGGCTGGTGTCGCGCTTCGGCGTGAAGGTGAGATCCACGACGCTGACATTGGGGGTCGGCACCCGGATCGAGGAGCCGTCGAGCTTGCCCTTGAGCTCGGGAAGCACCTCGCCCACGGCGCGGGCGGCGCCGGTGGTGGTCGGGATCATCGACATGGCGGCGGCGCGGGCGCGGCGCATGTCCTTGTGGATCTGGTCGAGGATGCGCTGGTCGTTGGTGTAGGCGTGGATGGTGGTCATCAGCCCGCGTTCGATGCCGATCGCGTCGTTGAGGACCTTGGCGACCGGGGCGAGGCAATTGGTCGTGCACGAGGCGTTGGAGACGATCGTGTGCTCGCCGGTCAGCTTGTCGTGGTTGACCCCGTAGACGACGGTGAGGTCGGCGCCCTTGGCGGGGGCGGAGATGAGCACTTTCTTCGCGCCGGCC
>JBJMTY010000202.1:0-4435 GCA_045811445.1 Allosphingosinicella sp.
GCTTCATGGGCAAGGTGACGGGAAGAGGCAAGCCGACCGAGACGCTGAGCCTCGCCGAGGCGCGGCGGATCGCGCTCGCGGCGCAGGGCCTTGCCGGCGCGCGGCCGAGCGGACCCGTCTCGCCGCGCCGCCTGCTCGCCCTCGCGGACCGCCTCAACCTCTTCCAGATCGACAGCGTCAACGTCGTCGCCAGGGCCCATTATCTGCCCGCCTTCGCGCGCCTCGGCGGCTACGACCGCGCCTTGCTCGATCGCGCCGCCTGGGGCCGGCCCCGGCGCCTGTTCGAATATTGGGGCCACGCCGCCTCGCTGCTGCCGCTCGACCTCCACCCGCTGCTGCGCTGGCGGATGGCGCGGGCGGAGCAAGGCGGGCAAGGCTATGGGTCGCTGCGCGCCTATGCGGGCGAACGGCGGCACGAGGCCGAAGCCTTGCTCGCCCGCATCGCCGCCGAGGGCCCGCTCGCCGCCTCCGACTTCGAGAAGGGCTCGGGCGGCTGGTGGGAATGGAGCGGCGCCAAGCGCGCGCTCGAATGGCTGTTCTGGACCGGGCGGATCACCACCGCGACCCGCCGCGCCGGCTTCGAACGAGTCTACGACCTCACCGAGCGCGTGCTGCCCGCCGCCGCGCTCGCCGCGCCGACGCCGGCGCCGGAGGAGGCCAAGCGCGCCTTGCTGCTGCGCTCCGCCCGCGCGCTCGGCATCGCCCCCCCGCGCGATCTCGCCGACTATTTCCGCCTGTCGATGACCGAGGCCGCGCCGCGCCTCGCCGAATTGGTCGAGGACGGCGCCTTGCGGCCGGTGCGGGTCGAGGGCTGGCGGGAGCCCGCCTTGCTCGACCCCCTCGCCCGCCGCCCGCGCCGCGTCTCGGGCCGCGCTTTGCTCGCGCCGTTCGACCCCCTGATCTGGGAGCGTGCCCGCGCCGAGCGCTTGTTCGGCCTGCGCTACCGGATCGAGATCTACACGCCCGCCGCCAGGCGGGTCCACGGCTATTACGTCCTCCCCTTCCTGCTCGGCGACCGCATCGCCGCCCGCGTCGACCTGAAGGCCGACCGCCAGGCCAATGCCCTCCTCGTCCAGGCCGCCCACAGCGAGGGGCCGCACGGCCCCGCCCCCGAGCCCCTCGCCGCCGAGCTGCGCCTGATGGCGGAGTGGCTGGGCCTCGACCAAGTCCGCGTCGCCCGCCGCGGCGACCTCGCGGTTCCTCTCGCGCAAGCGCTGGCCTAGGCTGTCGCGCGCCATGGCCGACCTAAGCAACATCGTCATCCTGACCGGCGCGGGCGTTTCCGCCGAGAGCGGGGTCGCCACCTTCCGCGGGCCGGACGGGCTGTGGGAAGGGCATAGGGTCGAGGACGTGGCGACGCCCGAAGCCTTCGCGCGCAACCCGGAGCTGGTGCAGCGTTTCTACGACGCGCGGCGGGCGCGGCTTGGGTCGGTGGCGCCGAACCCGGCCCACGAGGCGCTGGCGCGGCTCGACGCGGAGTGGGCGGGCGAGCTGCTGATCGTCACCCAGAATGTCGACGATCTGCACGAGCGCGCCGGGGCGAAGCGCCTGCTCCACATGCACGGCGAGCTGAACGCGGCCTGGTGCCTGGCCTGCGACGCCCGCGCGCCTTGGCGGGGCGAGCTCCTCCCCGGCCCCGCCTGCCCCGCCTGCGGCGAGCAGGGCAAGCTGCGGCCCGACATCGTCTGGTTCGGCGAGATGCCCTACGAAATGGACCGCATCGAGCGCGCGCTCGCCGAGGCGGATCTGTTCGTCTCGATCGGCACGTCGGGCGCGGTCTATCCGGCGGCCGGCTTCGTCCAGACGGCGCGCTATTGCGGGGCGCGCACGCTCGAGATGAACCTCGAGCCGAGCCTCGGGAGCGTCTATTTCGAGGAGGCGCGGGTCGGGCCGGCCAGTCGCCTCGTGCCCGCCTGGGTCGAGGAGATGCTCGCCGCTCAGCGTTCGTCCTCGTCCTCGTAATCGTCGCGGCGGCCGCGTCCGATCTCCCAATCCTGCTGGCCGCGCACTTCCTCCTCGACGAGGCGCCCCTCGGCGTCGCGGGCGGGGCGGTAGAGGAAGCGGCGCAGGATCAGCTCGCAGGTGACCGCGTCGAGGTCGCGGTGGCCGCTCGAGCGGGTCACGACGCAGTCCCGGGCGCGCCCGCTGCGCGTCACGGTGAAGCGCATATAGGTCGTGCCCGTCTCCCCCGCCTCATAGGCCCGGGGCGGATAGTCGCGGCCGTCTATGCCGCCGCGAAGCAGCCGGACGTGGGTGGCGATGCCGCCCCCTCCGCCGCCGCCGGTGCCGTTGCCCGAGAGGCCGCTGCCGAGCCCGTTGCCGACCCCGCCCGCGCCGGTCCCCGGCCCCGGCAACGGCGCGGCGCCGGCCGAAGGCGCGGCGCCCGGCCCGGCGACGGGGGCCGGCAGCACCGGCGGCGGCACCGGCAGCGGGATGACCGGCTTGGGGGCGACGATCTCGCTCGGCGTCGCCCGCAGATTGGGCGGGGCGGCCGCGCCTTCCTCCTCCTTCGGCTTGGCCTTGCGAGGCTGGCGCTGGGGCGGCGGGGGCTTGGGCGGCGGAGGCGGCAGCTCCTTGGCGTCGAACAGCTTGAGGGCGTCGGGGAGCGGCGCCCGCGGCACGACACCGAGGCCGGTCAGGAAGAAATAGGCCAGCAGCGCGTGGAGCGCCGCGACCGCCAGGCCCGAGCCGATCCTCTCTCGCTTGATTTCCGCGCGCTGCAGCATGGCTGCACAACGCGCGACGCGCATCGGTGGCTACGAAAGCAGCTTGAGCGGGTTCTCGATCAGCGCCTTGAGGTCGCGCATGAAGCTCGCCGCGTCCCAGCCGTCGACGACGCGGTGGTCGCACGACAGGGACAGGTTCATCCGCTTGCGGATCTCGAGCTCGCCGTCGACGACGACCGGCTTTTCCTCGACCTTGTTGACCGCGACGATCGCCACTTCCGGCCGATTGATCACCGGCGTCGAGGTGATGCCGCCCATCGGGCCGAGGCTGGAGATGGTGAAGGTCGAGCCCGACAGCTCGTCGCGCGCCGCCTTGCCGGTACGCGCGGCTTCGGAAAGGCGGAGGATCTTGCCCGCCAGCTCCCACAAGGTCCGCCGCTCCGCGTTGCGGATGACGGGGACCATGAGGCCGTTCGGCGTCTGGGTCGCCATGCCCATGTGCACCGCGCCGGAGCGGGTCACGATCTGGGCCTCGTCGTCGTAGGTGGCGTTGATCTGGGGGTAATCGGCGAGGGTGCGCGCCATCGCGGCGATCAGGAACGGAAGCATGGTCAGCTTGGGGTGGTCGCCCCGGTCGGCGTTCATCATCTGCCGCGTCTGCTCGAGCGCGGTGACGTCATATTCCTCGACGAGGGTGAAATGCGGGATGCGGCGCTTGGCCTCCTGCATATTCTCGGCGATGCGGCGGCGCAGCCCGACGATCTTGACCTGCTCGTCCTGCCGCCGCGGACCGGCGCCGCGCGCGCCGCCGCCGCCATGGTAGAGGAGGTAGGCGTCGAGATCGGCGTGGCGGATGCGGCCGCCGGCGGTGCGGACCCCGGCGAGGTCGATGCCGAGATCCCGGGCGCGGGCGCGAACCGCGGGGGAGGCCTGCACGGATTGCGCGGGAGCGGCCTCGACGGGCGGCGGCGGAGCTTTCGACTCGCTCGCCCCGGCGCTCCTGCGCTCGGCCTTGCGCCGATCCTCGTCCTCGCGCGGCTCGGCGCGGCGCTCCTCGCCCGAGCGGCGGTCGTCGCCGCGCTGCTCGGCGAGGCTGGGGACGGATTCCTCCTGCGCTTGATTGGGCTCGACCATGCCGTCGGCGAGCGCGGCGGTGTCGTGGCGCTGCTCACCCTCGCCCTCGGCCGCCCGAGCCTCTCCCTCGGTCTCGAACACGACCAGCACCGAGCCGATCGGCACCTGGTCGCCGACCGCGCCGGCGAGGCCGACCACGGTGCCGGCGACGGGGCTCTCCATCTCCACCGTCGCCTTGTCGGTCATCATGTCGGCGAGCGACTGGTCCTCCTCGACCCGGTCGCCGACCTTGACGTGCCAGGCGACGATCTCGGCCTCGGCGATGCCTTCGCCGATATCGGGCAGCTTGAATTCGTAGCGCGCCATGGCCGGGTCAGTCCTCCAATGTCTTCTTGAGCGCCAGGCCCAGCCGGACGGGGCCGGGGAAATACGCCCATTCGAGCGAGTGCGGATAGGGCGTGTCCCAGCCGGTGACGCGGGCGACGGGCGCTTCGAGATGGTAGAAGCAGCGCTCCTGGACGAGTGCGGCCAGCTCGGCGCCGAAGCCGGCGGTGCGGGTCGCCTCGTGGAGCACGACGCAGCGGCCGGTCTTCTTCACCGACGCTTCGATCGCCTCGATGTCGACGGGGACGATGGAGCGCAGGTCGATGACCTCCGCGTCGATGCCGTTCGCCTCTGCGGTCGCGATGGCGACA
>JBJMTY010000203.1:0-4357 GCA_045811445.1 Allosphingosinicella sp.
GATCAAGGCGGTGCCGACGGGGCTCGCGCACGGCACCGTCACGGCGGTCATCGGCGGCGCCCCGGTCGAGATCACCACCCTGCGCCGGGACGTGGCCACGGACGGCCGCCGCGCCACCATCGCCTATACCGAGGATTGGCGCGAGGACGCCGCCCGCCGCGACTTCACGATCAACGCTTTGTCGGCGGACCCGGCGAGCCTCGAGGTCCACGATTATTTCGGCGGCGAGGCCGATCTCGCGGCGCGGCGGGTGCGGTTCATCGGCGACCCGCTGACCCGCATCGCCGAGGACCATCTGCGCATCCTGCGCTTCTTCCGCTTCCACGCCCGCTTCGGCGCCGGCGAGCCCGACGCCCAAGGGCTGGAGGCCTGCACGGCCCGCGCCAACGATTTGATGGCGCTGTCGCGCGAGCGGATCGCCGACGAGCTCATGAAGCTGCTCGCGCTGCCGGAGCCGGCGGCGACGATGCGGCTGATGGTCGCGCGCGGCATCCTGAAGCCGGTGCTGCCCGAGATCGACGAAGCGGGCGCGGCGCGGCTCGAGCGGCTCGCCGGCCGGGAAGGGCAAGTGCCTCCCGATCCGCTGCGCCGGCTCGCTGCCTTGCTACCGGCCGATCCGGTCGTGGCGGGGGCGGTCGCCGCGCGGCTGCGGCTGTCGAACAAAGCGGGCCGCCGCCTCGTCTCGGCCGCGGCGCGGGCGGAGCCGGAGGACGCGCCCGCCATCCTCGCCTACCGGCTCGGCCGGGACGAAGCCGTCGACCGCCTCCTGCTCGGCGACGGCGATCCGGCGCGGGTCGGCGAGCTTGCCGGCTGGCAGCGGCCGCGGCTGGCGGTGCGCGGCGGCGACCTCATCAAGCTCGGCCTCAAGCCGGGGCCGGACGTGGCGAAGGCCCTGCAGGCGGTCGAGCGGCGCTGGGCGGAAGCCGGCTTCCCCGAGGAGGAGGCGCAGCGGGCGATGGCCCGCGAGGCGGTCGCTCAGGCGCTCGGCGAGCGGAAATAAGCGAGCGCTGCGGCCGCGTTCAGCGGCCTGGCGAAGTGGAAGCCCTGGCCGTGGGTGCAGCCCATGTCGCGCAAAGCCGCGGCGAGGCCGGGGGCGTCGATGCCCTCCGCCGTCGTGTCCATGCCGAGCGCGGCGGCGAGCGACAATATGGCGCGCACGATGGCCACCGAATCGGCGTCGGCGAGCATCCCGCTGACGAAGCTGCGGTCGATCTTGAGCACGTCGATCGGCAGGCGCTGGAGATAAGCGAGCGAGGTGTAGCCGGTGCCGAAATCGTCCATCGCGATGCGCACGCCGAGGCCCTGGAGGGCGCCGAGCACCCTGGTGGCGCGGGCCGGGTCCTGCACGATCGCGCTCTCGGTGAGCTCGAGGGTGAGCCGTTCCCCGCCGAAGCCGTGGGCGGCGAGCGCGGCCTCGACCATGGCGGGGACATCGTCGCGGGCGAGCTGGATGGCGGAGAGGTTGACGCTGACCGGCACCGGCAGCGGCCGGCCGAGCTCGGCGTCCCAGGCGGCGACGGTCGCCAGCGCCTGCTCGAGCGCCCAGCGGCCGAGCGGCACGATCAGGCCCGATTCCTCGGCGACGGGAATGAACTCGGTCGGGGAGATCGGGCCGCGGGTCGGGTGGGTCCAGCGGGCGAGCGCCTCGAAGCCCGACACGGCGCTGGTCGCGAGGTCGACGAGCGGCTGGTAGGCCAGGTCGAGCGCGCCGGCCTCGATCGAGCGCCTGAGCTCGGTCTCGATCGAGAAGCGGCGGCGGGCGGCGCGGGCCTGGTTGGGCTCGTAAATGTGGACGTCGCCGCTGGTCTTGGCGCGCTTGAGGGCGAATTGGGCGTTCCTCAGCACTTCCTCGGGTAGCTCCTCGTGGCCGCTGAGCAGGGCGCAGCCGGCGGCGCAATCGACGCGGATTTCGAGCTCGGAAAGGCGAAACGGCGCGGCCAAGGCGGCGCGAATGCGCTCGGCGGCCTGGAGCGCGTCCTCGAGGCCGCGTTCGAGCCGCATCAGGATGCCGAACTCGTCGCCGCCGGTGCGGGCGAGCAGATCGTGCGCGCGCAGCGAGGAGACCAGCCGGCGGGCGAAGGTGATCAGCAATTCGTCGCCGGCGAGCGCGCCGACGCATTCGTTGACGCGGCTGAAGCGGCGCATGTCCACGACCAAAACGGCGTGGCTGCCGGGCTGGAAGGCGGGATCGTCGAGCACGGCTTCCACCCGCTCGTTGAAGGCGGTGCGGTTGGGCAGGCCGGTGAGGCTGTCGCGCAGCATCTCGGCGCGCAGGCTGCGCTCGGTCTCGACCTCGGCGGTGCGGTCGACGAGGGTGGCGAGGCAGCGGCGGCCGAGGCCCGGCAGGATAGAGAGGCGGGCGAGGCGCACCGCGAAATGCCGCCCGCCGACGCCGCGGCCGTCTCCGGCAGCGAAGGCGAGCACCGCGTCGGGGCCGGCCAGGAAGGCCTCGGCGCGGGCGGCGACGCCGCTGGCGCCGAGGAAGTCGATGTCGGCCAGCGAGCGGCCCGCTGCGTCGCCGCCGACGAGCTCGACGAACAGGGGGTTGCACAAATCGACGAAGGCCCGGGCGTCGCCGCCGTCCTGGAGCACCGCGGCGGCGATCGGCAAGGCGTCGAGATAGGCCTGGCGCCCTTCCCTCAGGATCGCCTCCGCCTCGCCCGAGGGCGGCGCCGGATTTGCCGCGGCCGTCATGCCAATGCCCTAGACGGGCAGGGTTAACGCCGCGTTAGAAGCGGTTCGAGCGCGGGAAGCCGGTCGGCGGCATGCGCCCCGCCGCGCCGCGGGCGGTGCGCCACGGATCCATGTTCTCGGTGCGCACCCGGCCGCCCTCGCCGCCCATCGGCCAGGACAGGCCCGCTTCCTTGGCGAAGCCCTTGGCGTCGGCGAGGCCGCCGTCGCGGTAGCGCTGGAGCTGGACGCCCTGGCCCCTCGACATCTCGGGCAGCTCCTCGCGCGGAAACACGATCAGCTTGCGGTTCTCGCCGATCACCGCGACATAATCCTCTTCCGGGGCGAGCGGGCGCACCACCTTCAAGGTCGCGCCGGGCTTCAGGTTGACCACCTGCTTGCCCTTGCGGGTCTCGGCGACGGCGCCCGCCGCCGAGGTGACGAAGCCGCGGCCGTCGGAGGAGGCCAGCAGCAGCTTCTCGGCGCCCGCGGCCCGCAGCAAGGCGACGACATTGCCCTCGCCTTCGATGTCGACCATCAGCTTGACCGGTTCGCCGAAGCCGCGGCCGCCGGGCAACCGGTCGGCGGCGAGCGTGTAGAAGCGCCCGTCCGAGGAGGCGAGCAGCAGCTTGTCGGTGGTGTGGACGAGCAGCAAAGGGAAAGCGAGGCCGTCCCCTTCCTTGAACTTCAGCGCCTCTGCGTTGGAGGCGTCGACATGGCCCTTCATCGCCCGGATCCAGCCGCGCTTCGAGAGGATGACGGTGATCGGCTCGCGCTCGATCATCGCTTCGAGCGGGATGTCGCGCGCCGGCGCGGCTTCCTCGATCAGGGTGCGGCGGCGGCCGAGCTCGGTCTCCGGGCCGTAGCGGGCGCGCAGAGCGGCGAGGTCCTTCTTGAGCCGGGTGCGCTGGCGGGCGTTCGAATCGACCAGCTTCGCCAGCTCCTCGCGCTCCTTTATGAGGGTGTCGCGCTCGCGCTTCAGCTCCATCTCCTCGAGCCGGCGCAGCGAGCGCAGGCGCATGTTGAGGATCGCCTCGGCCTGGCGGTCGGTGAGGACGAACTCGGCGATCATCACCGCCTTGGGCTCGTCCTCGGTGCGGATGATCTCGATCACCCGGTCGAGGTTCAAAAAGGCGACGAGATAGCCTTCGAGCAGCTCGAGCCGGTCGTCGATCCGGGCGATGCGGTGGGTGGCGCGGCGGACCAGGACCTCGAACTGGTGGGCGAGCCAGGCGGACAGGACTTCGCGAAGGCCCATCACCTTGGGCGTGTGGCGCGCGTCGAGCACGTTCATGTTGAGCGGCACCCGCACCTCGAGGTCGGTGAGGCGGAACAGGCTCTCCATCAGCAAATCGGGCTCGACGGTGCGGCTGCGCGGCTCGAGCACGATGCGGATCTCGGCGTCGGATTCGTCGCGGACGTCGGCGAGGATGGGGAGCTTCTTGTCGGCGATGAGCGTGGCGATCTGCTCGATCAGCTTGCCCTTGGGCACCTGGTAGGGGATTTCCGAAACCATTGCCTGCCAGGTGCCGCGGCCCTGGTCCTCGACCGTCCAGCGCGCCCGCACCCTGAAGGCGCCGCGCCCGCTCATATAGGCCGCCGCGATCGCCTGCTCGGCATCGACGAGGACGCCGCCGGTCGGGAAATCGGGGCCCTTGACGAACTGCATCAGCTCGCCGGTCGAGGC
>JBJMTY010000204.1:0-6273 GCA_045811445.1 Allosphingosinicella sp.
CGATGAGCTGGTCGTCGGCGGGCTCGCCCTTGAGCGCGATGTGGCGGGCGCCGCTCTGCACGGCGCGGCGCAGCAGGGTCGATTGCAAATCCCAATCGTGCAGCATCTCGGCGGTGCGCTTGAGCAATTCTCCGTCGACCACCGCGAGGCCGGCCCAGCGGCTCTGCGCGTCGATCCGCTCGAAGCGGTCGTCGACGCGGACGTCCGGCACGGTCAGCACCGCATTGCCGCCGAGGCTCAGCAGCCGCTCGATATGGGCCTCGGCCGGAATCAGCCCGTCGGCGATGAGCAGGAGGCGGTCGTCGGGGTGGACGGCTTCGGCGGCTTCGAGGGCGGTGCGGGCGACGACCAGCTTCAGGCCCTGCGCGCGCAGCCGGTCGAGCGCGCCGGCGAGCGCGGGCGGCACCCGCTCGACCGCGACGACGATCGGCTGGGCGCCCGCCGCCGCGGCAAGCTTGGCCTGGCGCTCGAACAGGGTGCGGCCGGCGAGCGGCAGGGTCGCGCGCAGGCCGCCGCCGGGCTCGTCGGCCTCGTGATAGGCGGCGATCAAGGCGGCCAGTGTCAAACGCGTCCCTCCCTCGGGGCGGAGGGATAAGCGGGGTTTGGCCGCATGCAAAGGGTCAGGGGGTAGCGAAATCCTCGATCGCGGCGCGCAGCTTCCTCTGCACGACCGGATCGCCGGGCGCGCCGTCGAGCGCCTCGTCGGCCAAAGCGGCGAGGCCGACCGCGCCGAAGCTCGCCGCCAGGCTCTTGAGGCGGGCGGCGGCGAAGCGCCAATTGGCGTCGCAGCGCGAGCGGCCCATCAGGTCGAGATGGCGCTCCGCCCCCTCGACGAAGGCGGCGCGAAGCTCGCCCATCAGGGCGGCGTCGCTGCCCACGGCGGCGGCGAGCGAGGCGTTGAGCGCTCCGGGATCGTAGACCATGCGGGTTTCCTTACGCGCCGGCTCGTTAACGCCCCGTATCCTTCGCGGCTTCCGCCGGGCCGGAAAGATGGTAAACATACGCCCATGACGGGGGTAGAAAGAGCCGAGGCGCAGCCCGACGCGGGCATTGGAAACCATGCCGACTGGCTCGGCCCGGCCGAGGTCGCGCCGGCGCCCGAGACGGCCCCCGAGAGCGATTCGGAGATCGCCGAGGAGGCGGCCCCCCGCGGCCGCGATTCGATCGGCGCGCGGCTGCTCGGCACCTTCCTCGTCCTGCTCGCCTTGGCCTGGATCGGCGCCTTGTGGTGGCTGCTGTGGCTGACCCGCCCGGCGCCGACGCTCCAGAACGCGGTGTCGTGGACGGCGACGGCGAGCGGGCCGCTGGTCCTCATCGGCCTGTTCTGGCTGCTCGCCGGGCGCAGCGCGCGGCGCGAGACCGAGCGCTTCACGCTCGCCGTCGAGGAGATGCGGCGCGAGAGCGGCGCGCTCGAGAGCGTGCTCGAGATCGTCGGCGCGCGAATCGAGGAGAATCACGCCCGGCTGCGCGGCGAGGCCGAGAAATTGATGACGCTCGGCGACGAGGCGTCGGACCGGCTCGGCCGCGTCACTTATTATCTCGCCAAGGAGACGGCGACGCTGGACCGCAAGGCGGCCGAGCTGGAGAGCGCGGCGGCGGCGGCCAAGATCGACATCGGCGTGCTGATGAGCGACCTCCCGCGCGCCGAGGAGCAGGCCCGCGCCGTCTCCGAAGCGATGAAGGAAGCCGGGCTCGGCGCCCACGGCCAGGCGAGCGCGCTCGAGGCGCAGCTCGCCGCGCTCGCCGCCCGCGGCCGCGAGGCGGACGAGGTGCTCGGCGGCGCGGCGCAGCGGCTCGCCGCCCATGTCGCGCGCATCGAGAGCAGCGCCGGCACCGCCGCCACCCGCATCGACGAGGCCTCGGCCGGCATGACCGCATCGGTCGACGGCGCGATGGCGCGGGCGGCCGAAGCGGTCGAACAGGCGCGCACCGCCCTCGACGCGCAGGGCCAGGCGACGCTCGCCGCGATCGAGCAGAGCCAGGCGTCGCTCGAACGGGCCGGCGCCGACGCGGCGCAGCGCCTCTCGGCGCGGCTCGAGGAAGTCTCGGGCAAGGTGGAGGCGCTGGCCGGCCACCTCTCCGCCCAGGACGCGGCGAGCCACGCCCTCGTCACCGGCCTCGCCAAGGAATTGACCGAGCTCGACCGCTGGTTCGACCAGCTCGGCCGCACCGGCACCGAGCAATCGGAGAAGCTCGCCCAGTCGGTCGGGACCCTGCGCGAGGGCACCCGTGCGCTGGTGACCGAGCTCAGCGGGGGCCGCGAGCAGGCCCAGGCGCTGATCGAGCGCTCGGAAGCGATGGCGACGGCCCTGGCGGGGGTCGGCGAGCAGCTCGGCGCGATCCGCACCCGCGCCGGCGACGCGGCGGGGGCGATGGCGACGCTGGAGCCGGTGCTCGAAGGGATCGGCGCGGTCTCGGAGCGGCTCGAAGGCCGGGTCGGCGAGATTGCCGGCCAGGTCGACGCGATCGCCGGCCGCGCCCGCGAGCAGGACGAGGCGACGCGGGCGCTGGTCGAGGCTCTGGTCCGCGACGTCGCCGGCCTGGAGGAGACTTTCGCCGCGCTCGAGAGCGGCGGCGGCGCGCGGGCGGCCGAGCTCACGGCGGCGATCGCGGCTTTGCGCGACTCGGTCGCGACGCTCGACGGCGAGCTCGGCACCGGCGGGACGCAGGCCGAGGCGCTGGCCGGCCGGGCGCGCGACATCAACGCGGCTTTGGCCGAGGCTTCGACCCGGCTCGGCGAGGAATTGCCGGCGGCGCTGAGCCGTGCCGAGGCGCAGGTCGGGCGTGCGCGCGAGGCGGCCGATGCGATCGCCCCGGTGGTCGGCGAGGTCGAGCGCTCGGCCGGCGCGGCGGGCGACCGGATCGCCGAGGCCGAAAAGGCGCTGGCGCGGATCGAGGAGGGCTCGGCCGGCGCGGAGGAGAAATTGCGGGCGCTCGGCGAAGCGGCCGCCGAGGCCAGGGAGATTGCGGCCCGCATCGCCGCGGAGACCGGGCCCGAGCTGGTCGAAGCCCTGCTCCGCGTCCGCGAGGCGGCCAACCAGGCGACCAAGCGGGCGAGGGAAGCCATCTCCGCCGTCATACCCCAGGCCGCGGCCTCGCTGGAGCAAGCGGGCCGCGACGCGCTCGCCCGCGCCGTCGAGGAGAGCGTCGCCGCCCAGATGGACGATCTCGCCGGCCTCGCCGAGCGCTCGGCCGACGCGGCCCGGCGCGCCTCGGAACGGCTGACCCGGCAGATGCTCAAGCTCGGCGAGACCACCGCCGCGATCGAGCAGCGCATCGACGACGAGCGCCGCGCCCGCGAGGAAAGGGACGCCGAAAGCTTCTCCCGCCGCGTCGCTCTGCTCATCGAATCGCTCAACTCGACCTCGATCGACGTCACCAAGATCCTGTCTAACGACGTCACCGACGGCGCCTGGGCGGCCTATCTCAAGGGCGACCGCGGCGTCTTCACCCGCCGCGCGGTGCGCCTGCTCGATTCGACCGAGGCGCGCGAGATCGCCCGCCATTACGAGGAAGAGCCCGAGTTCCGCGAGCAGGTGAACCGCTACATCCACGATTTCGAATCGATGCTGCGCCGCGTGCTCGCCGACCGCGAAGGCAGCGTGCTCGGCGTCACCATCCTGTCGAGCGACATGGGCAAGCTCTACGTGGCGCTGGCCCAGGCGATCGAGCGGTTGCGATAGCCCCTGATCCTCCCCTCGATTTCGAGGGGAGGGGGACCGTGCGAAGCATGGTGGAGGGGCCTTTCGGCCGAAGTAGCCCCTCCAGCCTGGGGCTGGTATCTCATGCTTCTAACCTCGCCGGTCCGGTCGTATTGCGGGCGTAGCCGATATGTCTTTTCTTTCGCTCCTATTCGGCCGCAAACAAAAGCGGCAGCCTGCGCCGCCCCGCGAGCCGCACACAAGCCGCTTCGACGTTCATCGCGGGATTGATGCTCGGGCGAATAGCGATATCATCTCAGGCCATCGCTTCTGCGCCACCATGCAATTGCGGACACCGCTTCGCGTCCTATCGCGCCATGGCGAGGTGCATAAGGGGCTCGACCGGCTGCCCCCGCAAATCGCTCGCGAAATGTGGGAGGGCATCTGGATTGTCGAGCTACGGCCGTGGCGGGAGCTTGGAATCAATGCCAAAGAAATTCCGCTCGGGACCATGGCGTCGGATATCGGGCAAGTTCCCGCTGACGGCGGGGAATATCTGCAATTTCTGATAGCCGTTCGGACAGCCGCAGAGGCTGAGGGATCGGTCGAGACAAGGCGAGGTGCCGTGGCACAGGTCATGGCTAATCCAGCGTGGGCCGAATTCGTCCGCGCCCATCAAGGCCGCGAGGCAGTCCTAGACAAGTTGTTCCCGCCGTTCCTCACCACCATCCCCCGATTACCGGCTAAGGCGGCCGCCGCGCTTATGAGTGGCGGTTTCGGTACCCCGTCCGCCCTGGCAGGTGCGAACGATAGCGAGCTATTGGCAGTGAGCGGAGTGGGACCGGCGATTGTCAGCGCCATCCGGCGCGAATGCCAGAAAGTGAAGCATCCAAATTCCGCGTTTGTAGATCGCGTCATCCGCTAACCTGCAGGCGGCTGCCGGGGTTAGTCGCGAGACAGCTCCCTGCAAATGCAGGGGAGGATCATGGATCAGCGCGTCCAGTCGAGCATCTCGATCGTCACCCAGCCGAAGAGATAGTTCGCGTAGAACAACGCGAACACGGCCGCCGACAGCAAGGTGGTCCTCAGCGCCGCCTGGGCGATGCTGAAGCGGTGCGGGGCGCTCGGGGCGTGGCCGGGGAGCAGATCGGCGCCTTCCTCCTCGGGCGTGCGGACGCCGAGCGGCAGCACGACGAACAGCGCCATCGTCCAGAACAAAACATAGATGGCGAAGGCCGACTGCCAGTGCACCGGCTCACACCCGGCTGATCAGCACGTCGACGATCGGCTTCTTGCCGGTCCATTCGGTTGCGCAGCGACGGACCGCGATGCGGACGTCCTCCTTCAACTTGTCGCCGCTCCTGGCGGAGCTTGCCGCCTTGGCGGCGGCGGCGCAGACCTCCTCGAGGAAGGCCTCGCGATCCTCCTCGACCGGCACGCCGTGGAGGCCGATCTCGACGCTGCCGCGCAACCGGTCGCCGGCGTCGAGCGCCAGCGCGACCGAGACGATGCCCTGCCAGGACAGCTTGCGCCGCTCGTTCATCGTCGGGCCGTCGGCGGCGAGGATGACGTCGCCGTCGAGGATCAGGCGGCCGACCTTCTCCTCGCCGAGCTTGACGGGACCGTCCGGGGCGAGGCGGACGAGGTCGCCATTCTTCTGGACGATGCCCTTGGGTACGCCCCGGCTCATCGCGAAGCTTCTGTGCTCGACCATGTGGCGCATCTCGCCATGGACCGGGAGGATGATCTCGGGGCGGATCCAGCCGTACATGGCGGCGAGCTCGGGCCGGCCGGGATGGCCGGAGACGTGGACCTTGGCCTGCCGCTCGGTGATCATGGCGATGCCGCGGGCGGCGAGCTCGTTCTGGATGCGGCCGATCGAAATCTCGTTGCCGGGTATCTGCTTCGAAGAGAAGACGACGAGATCGCCTTCGGTCAGGCTCAATTTGTGCTGTCCGAAGGCGATGCGGGCGAGCGCGGCGCGCGCCTCCCCTTGCCCGCCGGTGGCGACGATCATCACCTCGCGGCGGGGCAGCTGCATGGCGGTGTCGAAATCCACCGTTTCGGGGAAATCGGTGAGGTAGCCGACGCTCTGCGCGACCCTGAGAATGCGATCCAGCGAGCGGCCGGCGACGCAGACGCGGCGGCCGGTGTCCTGCGCGACCCGCCCGAGCGTCTGGAGCCGTGCGGCGTTGGAGGCGAAGGTGGTGACGAGCACGCGTCCGTCCGCTTCGGCCACGACCTTGTCGAGCCCCTCGCGCACCTGCTGCTCCGAGCCCGACGCTTCCTCTTGGAAGACGTTGGTCGAATCGCAGACCAGAGCGAGGATGCCTTCGTCGCCGACCTTGGTCAGCGCCTCGGCGTCGGCGGGGTCGCCGAGCTGGGGGAATTCGTCGAGCTTCCAGTCGCCGGTGTGGAATATCTTGCCGTAGGGCGTCTCGATGAGCAGGGCATTGCCCTCGGGGATCGAATGGGCGAGCGGCACGAAGCGGGTCGAGAAGGGCCCGATACGGGCGGTGCCGCCGATCTCGATGATCCGCACCTCGACCTCGTCCTCCAGCCCTTCCTCCTTCAATTTCTCGGCGATGAGGCCGGCGGTGAAGGGGGTGGCGTAGAGCGGCACGCCGAGATC
>JBJMTY010000205.1:0-4812 GCA_045811445.1 Allosphingosinicella sp.
CCCGAGCGGGTGTAGCTCAATGGCAGAGCAGAAGCTTCCCAAGCTTACGACGAGGGTTCGATTCCCTTCACCCGCTCCACCTTTCCGGCATTATTGACTTACGCGCCGCCGCGGATCACCTTGCGTCCCGCCGCTTCCAGTCGCAACGTCAGGTCATCGACGCACGCCCCGAGCGCTGCTTCCTCCGTCGAGCGGATCACGAAATCGGCGCCCACCCTCCCCTCGCGGAAGAAGGGGTAGGAGCCGATCTGGCAGCCCGGGTGGGCGCGCTCCGTCGCGGCGAGCGTTTCGGCCACCTCGCTCTCGGCGACGAAGCCGCCGATCGTCTTCGAGAGCAGCGGGCCGCCGCCCTCGAGCCGGCCCGACAGCGCCTCCAGCATCACCGTCGCGATGTGGGGGACGCCGGCGAGGATGAAGACGTTGCCGACGCGGATGCCGGGCGCACCCGACATCGGATTCTCGATCAGCTCGGCGCCTTCGGGCACCCGCGCCATCCTGAGCCGCCCCTCGGTGACGCCGCCGCGGCTCGCATAATAGGCCTCCAGCGTGGCGCGCGCCTTGGGGTGGATCACGACCGGCACGCCGAGCGCGCGGGCGATGGCGTCGACCGTCACGTCGTCGTGGGTCGGGCCGATGCCGCCGGTGGTGAAGAGATAATCATAGTGCGCGCGCAGCGCGTTCACCGCCGCCGCGATGATCGGCACGACGTCGGGCACGACCCGCACCTCGGCGAGGCGGATGCCCTGGAGGTTGAGCCAGCCGGCGACCTGCGCGATGTTGCGGTCCTGCGTGCGGCCGGAGAGGATCTCGTCGCCGATGACGAGCAGGCCCGCGGTCCAGATGCGTTCGGAGGGCATGGCCTGCCCTTAACTTTCTACGCCCCGTCATGCCAGCGAAGGCTGGTCGCCGGCCTGGGCCGGGGCGACGGGACGTGCAAATGGCGCCGCGGCCCTCTATATCCCGCCCATGACCGACTATGTTGCCGTCGCCGATTCCGAAGCGCCCGCCAGCCGCTCGGGCGCGATCAAGCTTTACGGGCCCGCCGGCTTCGAGGGCATGCGCCGCGCCGGGCGCGCCGCCGCCGAAGTGCTCGACGCGCTCGTTCCCCACGTCCGCCCCGGGGTGACCACCCAGGAGATAGACGATATCGTCTTCGCGGAGATGAAGGCGCGGGGCGGGGTCCCGGCGACATTGGGTTATCGCGGCTTCACCGGATCGTGCTGCACCTCGATCAACCATGTCGTGTGCCACGGCATACCGGGCGACCGGGCGCTCAAGGACGGCGACATCGTCAACATCGACACCACCATCCTGCTGGACGGCTGGCACGGCGATACCAGCCGCATGTTCCTGGTCGGCGACGTGCCGATCAAGGCGCGGCGCCTGGTCGACGTCACCTACGAATGCATGATGCTCGGCATCGAGCAGGCGCGGCCCGGCAACCGGCTGGGCGACATCGGCCACGCCATCCAGACCCATGCCGAGAAGCATCGCTACGGCGTCGTGCGCGATTTCTGCGGCCACGGCGTCGGCCGCGTCTTCCACGACGCGCCCGAAGTGGTCCATGCCGGCCGCCCCGGCACCGGGCCCGAGCTGAAGCCGGGCATGTTCTTCACCATCGAGCCGATGATCAACATCGGCAAGGCGAGCGTGAAGGTGCTCGAGGACGGCTGGACCGCCGTCACCCGCGACCGCAGCCTGTCCGCCCAGTTCGAGCATATGGTCGGCATCACCGAGGAGGGCTGCGAGATTTTCACGAAGAGCCCGAAGGGGCTGGACCGGCCGCCTTACCGCTGACCGAACGGAGCACTGTCGCTGGAGCCCCAGGGGCGAGCCGCGCCTCCCGCGAGGCGCGGCTCAGAGGCGGCTATTTCGCCGCCGCTTTACGCTCCCGCAGACGCGCTTCGGCATATTGCACGATCGCCTGGAGTGTAGCGCGGCTCTCCTTCGCGGCCGCCGTTCCGGTCGGGCCGCCGCACTGGCAAGGCGCGAAGGAAGGCGGATTCGCGCTTCCCGCCCCGGCTGTCGCCATGACGCCGAGTCCCGAAACCTGCCCCGCCAGATTGACCCCGGTGAGGCCGCCGGTATCCTCGACGAGCACATACATGCAGTTCAGCCCCGTGTGGAACCACTGAGCATTGTTTGTCCCGCCGTTTACCGGCGGGGAGCTCGGGCCGAAATTGACCGGCGACGGCCCAGACATCACCTGGCCAAGCGTATTAAGCCAGACTTGGGTCCCCTCGTCCGCCCGCAGTGAGTAACTGATCTGCACATTCTTGTACCCGTTCATCAGGCAGAAGCATTTGCGGAAGATGAAATAGGAGGGGTTGCTCGAACTCGCGCCGGGAAGGCTCGCCGAGGTCGGCGTGGCGCTGATCCAGCGAGAACCGGGCGGCGGGCTGCTGAGCGGAGGCGCCCACGAGCTCGAGGTATTGACCACATAGGCCGGGCGCGGCACCCCCGGCGTCGCCGGCACCAGCGGACCCGACGAAGAGACGAGGATCCAGTAATTATCCGCTACCGAAGAACTCCCCGTCGGCATTGGATAGAGCGTGAAGTTCGTGTAGTCTAGGCCAGTGTTCAAAGGAAGCTGAGCCAATGCCGTTCCCGGCAGGACTGCGGCCGTTGCGAGCGCTAACTTAAGGTAGATTTTCATGCCCCGTTCTCCCCCATGGTTTCGAGTCGCGCGCTAAGCTTACATCATATCAAGACGCAGAAACAGTTTTGCCATTGTGGGCCGATATACTGCCTACCACGGTCCCTGCGTAGAAGGACGGTGTTCCGCGCGGAATAGTGTTCATAATGGGGGAGACAAGAATTATCCGCAGTTGCTTTGGATGCCTTCCCGAGGAATGGCATCTATTTCATCTACGGCAGGATAACGGAACCGGAGCCTTTCGTCTCCGGGTTCACCTTACTCCAGCCGTCGTCCGCCGTACGAGGACGGACGAGGCCGAGAGGCAGCTTGCGCGTCTCGCCGCCTCAGTTATTCTGCGGCGCAGCAGCAAGGAGCGCCGCCGGGTGAAGAAGGTCGAGGCGATCATCAAGCCGTTCAAGCTCGACGAGGTGAAGGAAGCGCTGCACGACGTCGGCGTGTCGGGCATCACCGTCACCGAGGCGAAGGGGTTCGGGCGGCAGAAGGGCCATACTGAACTCTACCGGGGCGCCGAATATGTCGTCGACTTCCTGCCCAAGGTGAAGCTCGAGGTGGTGATCGAGGACGGGCTCGCCGAGCGGGTGGTCGAAGCGATCGCCAATGCGGCGCGGACCGGGCGGATCGGCGACGGCAAGATATTCGTCTCGAGCGTCGAGGAAGCGGTGCGCATCCGCACCGGCGAGCGGGGCTCCGACGCGATCTGACCGGCCGAGGTGACGCGCGGGCGCGGCCCCGCTAAATCCTCCGGCGTGGACGATCCCCTCCTCGCTTCGATGTCGCCGGACGAGCTGCGCGCCGCGATGCGCGCGCTGGGCTACCGGACGCAGGCGGACCTGGCGGGGGCGATCGGGGTCAGCCGCTCGGCGGTGTCGCTGTGGCTGGAAGGCAAGGTCGGCGTGCCGCGGCCGGTCGCCATGCTGCTGCGCATGCTCGTCTCCGCCCGCCGGCGCCCCTTCTGAGCCCTCATCCACGTGAAATGTTCACCGCTGCTCCGGCGCGGCTGGACGGGATCGATGCGGAGGGGAAAGGCTGCGCTCACACCGCCTCCTCGATTCCCGCGATGCCGGCGCAGGCCGGCATCGATGCGGAGCTCGTGCGGGGCACCGCAGCATGGACCCCGGCCTTCGCCGGGGTGACGGAAAGGGACCGACAGGATGGCGAGCGACGCGGGCAAGATTCTCAGCCGGATCAAGGACGAGGAGATCGAGTGGGTGGACCTGAGGTTCACCGATCCGCGCGGCAAGTGGCAGCATCTCTCGATGTGCGCCTCGGCGGTCGACGAGGACCAGTTGACCGACGGCTTCATGTTCGACGGCTCGTCCATCTCGGGTTGGAAGGCGATCAACGAGAGCGACATGATCCTCAAGCCCGACCTCGACGCGGTCTATGCCGACCCCTTCTCGGCGACGCCGATGCTGGTCCTGTTCTGCGACATCGTCGACCCCGGCACCGGCGAGCTCTACGCCCGCGACCCACGCTCGACCGCCAAGCGCGCCGAGACCTACTTGAAGGGCACCGGCATCGGCGACACCGTCTATGTCGGCCCGGAAGCCGAATTCTTCATGTTCGACGACGTCCGCTTCGAGGACAGCTACGCCGCCTCCTATTTCCGCATCGACGACATCGAGCTGCCGACCAATTCGGGGCGCGAATATGAAGGCGGCAACCTTGCCCACCGGCCCCGCGCCAAGGGCGGATATTTCCCGGTCGCGCCGGTCGACAGCGCCGTCGACATACGCGGCGAGATGGTCTCGACCATGCTCGAAATGGGCCTGCCGATGGACAAGCACCATCACGAGGTCGCCGCCGCCCAGCACGAGCTCGGCCTGACCTACGGCACGCTCGTCCAGACCGCCGACCGCATGCAGATCTACAAATATGTCGTGCACATGGTCGCCCACGCCTACGGCAAGACCGCGACCTTCATGCCCAAGCCCATTGCCAAGGACAACGGCTCGGGCATGCACACCCACATCTCGATCTGGAACGGCGCCAAGCCCTTGTTCGCGGGCAACGGCTATGCCGGCCTCTCCGAGACGGCGCTCTACTTCATCGGCGGCGTCATCAAGCATGCGCGGGCCTTGAACGCCTTCACCAACCCGACCACCAACAGCTACAAGAGGCTGGTGCCGGGCTTCGAGGCGCCGGTGCTGCTC
>JBJMTY010000206.1:0-3733 GCA_045811445.1 Allosphingosinicella sp.
CCCTCCCCATCGGCTTCGCCGACAGGGAGGACCGGCGTCAGCGCGTCCGCTCCAGCCTGACGAAGCTGTAGGCCGGCCGGCCTTCCTCCGCCGGGAAGTCGACCCGCGCGCTCTCGGCCCAGTCTTGCGCGTCGAACGGGGGCAGGACGACGTCCCCCTCGAGATCGGCATGGATTTCGGTCAGCTCCACCGCCGTCGCCATCGGCTCGAACAAGGGGAATATCTCCGCCCCGCCGATCACCGACACCGGCGCCTCGCCGGCCAGCGCCAGCGCTTCCTCCGGCGTGCGCGCGACCTCCGCGCCTTCGGCCTGCCACGCCGGGTCGCGGGTGAGGACGATGTGGCGCCGTCCGGGCAGCAGGCGCGGCAGGCTGTCGAAGGTCCGGCGGCCCATCACCATCGCGCTGCCCGTCGTCACCGCCTTGAAGTGCCTGAGGTCGGCGGGCAGGCGCCAGGGCAGCGTGCCGTCCCTGCCGATCGCGCCGCTGGCCGCGCGGGCGACGACCAGGGTCACGCGCCTCACACCGCCACCGGCGCGGCGATGTGGGGGTGGGGGTCGTAGCCGGAAATCTCGAAATCCTCATACTCGTACTGGTCGATCGCGTCCGGCTTGCGCAGGATGCGCAGGCTCGGCAGCGGCTGCGGCTCGCGCGTCAGCTGCAGCCGCGCCTGGTCGAGATGGTTGGAATAAAGGTGGCAGTCGCCGCCGGTCCAGACGAACACGCCCGGCTCCAGCCCCGCCTGCTGGGCGAGCATGTGGGCGAGCAAAGCGTAGCTGGCGATGTTGAACGGCACGCCCAGGAACACGTCGCCGCTGCGCTGGTAGAGCTGGAGGTTGAGGCGGCCGTTGGCCACCTGGGTCTGGAACAGGCAATGGCAGGGCGCGAGCGCCATCTTGGGCAGATCGGCCGGGTTCCAGGCGGAGACGATCTGGCGGCGAGAGGCCGGGTCGCGGCGGATGAGGTCGAGGAGCTGGGCGATCTGGTCGATATGGCGGCCGTCCGGCGCTTCCCAGTCGCGCCATTGCTTGCCGTAGACAGGGCCGAGCTCGCCCGCTTCGTCCGCCCATTCGTTCCAGATGCTGACCTTGCGCTCCTGGAGCCAGCTCACGTTGGTCTCGCCGCGCAGGAACCACAGCAATTCGATGATGATCGAGCGCAGGTGCAGCTTCTTGGTCGTGACCAAGGGGAAGCCGTCGGCGAGGTCGAAGCGCATCTGGTGGCCGAACACCGACAAGGTGCCGGTGCCCGTCCGGTCGGGCTGGGCCACACCCTCGTCGAGGATGCGGGCGAGGAGCGCCTGGTAAGCCTGCATGGCGCCACTATGGCGCGGCGGGCCCGGGGTTCACAAGCCCCGCTTCAGCGGGCGCGGATGAAGCCGCGTATGTCGCGCGCCAGCTTGGCCCGGCTGTCGTCGTGGACGTACATCATGTGGCCCGCCTCGTAATAATGGAACTGGATGCGGTCCTGCGGGAAGCCGGTGCGGCTCAGCGCATATTCGGCGCCGAACAAGGGGGTGGCGAAATCGTAATAGCCGGCGGCGACGAACACCCTCAGGCCCGAATTCTCGCGCATCGCCTGGCCGAGATAGGGCGCGACCGATTTGTAATATTTGGCCTCGCCGCCCTGGTCGGCGAGGTCCCAGTCCCAATTCCCCACCGGGCCGATGGTGACGTAGGAGCGGTCGGAGCGGAAGCCGAGCCCGTCGCGCAGCCACGCGTTCATCGAGGCGGTGTAGCCGGCGTCGATGCCGTAGAAGCTCGGGTCGTTGTCGGGCGTCTCGCCGGCCTGGTCGTAATCCTTGCCGGTGTAGCGCGCGTCGAGCCGGCCGAGCGAGAGGCCGCGGTCGCGCAGCAGCTCCTTGTAGAAGCGCTGGTCGGTGACGCGCAGGTCGGCCCGCTCGAGATACTCCTCGGAAAGGCCGGTGAAGCGGGCGAGGCGGCGGCGGATCGCGGCGCGCGCCTCGCCCTGCAGCCTTTGGCCCTTGAGCAGGGCCGCGGCATAGTCGCCGCCGGCGAAGTCGCGCGCCTCCTGGACGAAGGCGTCGACGCTGGCGGGCGGGTTCGCCACCTTGTGATGATACCAGGCCGCCGCCGCCATGGAGGGCAGGAAGATGACGTAGGGCATCTCGTTGCCCTGGACGTTGGCCTGGGCGCCGAAGTCGAGGATGGTCGACATCAGGATGATGCCGTCGAGCGACACGTCGTTATAGGCGCCCTCGAGCTGGTGGACGACCGCGGCCGAGCGGGTCGTGCCGTAGCTCTCGCCGCCCATATATTTGGGCGAGTTCCAGCGGCCATTGTCGTTGAGCCACAGGCGGATGAACTGGGAGATCGACTTGGCGTCCTGGGTGACGCCCCAATAATCCTTGCCCTCGGTCTTGCCGAGCGTGTGGCTGAAGCCGGTGCCGACCGGATCGATGAAGACGATGTCGGTCACGTCGAGCAGGCTGTCGGGGTTGTCGACCAGCGGATAGGGCGGCGCGCCGTCGTCCCGCGCGTCCGACGGGATCGCGACCCGCTTCGGCCCGAACGCGCCCATGTGCAGCCAGACCGAGCCCGAGCCCGGCCCGCCGTTGAACAGGAACGTCACCGGCCGCGAGGGATCGCGCGGCTCCTTGACGTAGCTATAGTAATTGATCGCGGCGCGCGGCGTTCCGTCGTCGGCCTTCAAATAGGTCTCGCCGGCGGTGGCGGTGTAGCTGATCTTCTGCCCGCCGAAGGTGCCGCTGTGGCGCGTGACGACGACCTGCGGCGGCGGGATATCGGCCGGAGCCTCGGTCTTGGTATCGGGCTTCTTGTCCTGCGCGAACGCGGGCGCGGCCAGCAGCGCGGCGGCTGCGAGTAGGGAATTGCGTACCATCTATCCTCCCGGCTGGGCTGAGCTTGTCGAAGCCCTCCCTTTCTTCCGTCCAGCGCTCGTAAGAAGAAGAGAGGCCTTCGACAAGCTCAGGCCAGCCGGTGTTTGGGGTTTCGACCGAACGCACTAAGTGATGCCCATGACCCTCACCCATCTCGGCCAGCCCTCCGCCCTTCCCGCGAGCCCGGAAGACGCCGTTCTCGACTATGTCCCCAATCCGCGCCCCGGCCGGCCCTATCTCGTCCGCTTCACCGCGCCCGAGTTCACCTCGCTCTGCCCCGTCACCGGCCAGCCCGATTTCGCGCACCTCGTCATCGATTATGCGCCCGACGCGACGATCGTCGAATCCAAGTCGCTGAAGCTGTTCCTGGGCGCATTCCGCAACCATGCCGCCTTCCACGAGGACTGCACGGTCGGCATTGGCGAGCGGCTGTTCGAGGAAATGAAGCCGCACTGGCTGCGCATCGGCGGCTATTGGTATCCGCGCGGCGGCATCCCGATCGACGTGTTCTGGCAATCGGGCGAGCCGCCCGCCGGGCTATGGCTCCCGCAGCAGGACGTCCCCGGATACCGCGGCCGCGGCTGAGGCGGTGCGCCGGTAAAGCCAGGCGGTCAGCAGAGCGAACAGGATCGGCGCGAGGATTAGCGCGGTCGGCGCGAAGCTGGCCGCCATGATCCCGAGCGGCGCGTCCTCGCCGGTCGCGACCACCAGCCCCGCGAGCGCGACGCCAAACAGGCTTTCGCCAACGATCAGCCCGGTCGCGAGCAGCACGCCCATGCGCTCGGCGCCTTCGGGATCGTGCTGACGGCGGGCCCGGCGGTCGTAGAACCAGCCCGCCACCGCGCCGACCACGACCAGCAGGCTCGTCTGCATC
>JBJMTY010000207.1:0-2190 GCA_045811445.1 Allosphingosinicella sp.
CGGCTGGAGCAGGCGATCGCCGCCGAGGCGCGGCTGCTGCTGCTCGTCACCGGGAAGCCGCCGGGGCCCGAGCGGCCGGCCAAGCGCGGCGCGATCCGGGCGGCGGTGGGCGACTGGCTCGCCGCTTCGCGCCACGCCGGCGACATCGCAGCGGTGCGCGGCGCCCATCCCCGCCATGGCGGGGCCGGCGCGCTCTACATCGTGCTGCGCCGCCGCCGGCCGTTGGATACCAAATCGTAACGGCCCCGGCGTTAAGCTCTCCTCGCCCGCGCGCCTTGGGGGGCGGCGACAGCGAAGGAGCGGCCGGCTTTGGAGTCGAAGGTCAGGGAGGTCAGCAATCGCGTCCTGTCGGTCTTCGCCGGCCTCGCCGCGTTCGCTTTGACCATGCTCGGCTTCCTGCTGCTCGGCACGATCGACCAGCAGATCGCCGCTTCCCTGGTCATCGGCGTGTTCGCCCTCGTCATCGTCCGCCTCGCCGCCGAGCGACCCAACAGCGACCATGTCCGCGCCGTCGACGCACTGGTCGGGCGCCTGCTCGCGGTCGGCCGCGGCGACCTCTCCTCGCCCGCGCCGAGCGTCGTCCGCCAGCAAATGCCGGCCCTCGCCGCGGCGGTGGACGGCCTGTTCGAGCAGGTCCGCTCGACGCTCGACGACGTCCACGCGATGGCGATGTACGACCCCGTCACCGCCATCCCCAACCGCATCCATTTCCGCCGCGAGGCCGAGCGCGTGCTGGCCGCCGTGCAGCCGGAAAGCGAGGCGGCCCTGCTGTTCATCGACCTCGACGGCTTCAAGGAAGTCAACGACCGGCTCGGCCATGCCCAGGGGGACCAGGTGCTGGTGATGGTCGCCAACCGGCTGCGCATCGTCCTCCAGGCGGAGACGGGCGGCCGCCCGTGGCAGCCGCTGCTCGCCCGCCTGGCCGGCGACGAATTCACCATGCTGCTCCCCGCCGTCGGCCGCGAGGAGGCGGAGCGGATCGCCGGCCGCGCGGTCGAGGCCCTGTCCGAGCCGTTCGGCTCGGGCGGCTCGGCGAGCTGGCTCGGCGCCTCGATCGGCATCGCGCTGGCGCCCGAGCATGGCGTCGAGCTCCCCGCTTTGATGAAGGCGGCCGACGTCGCCATGTATCACGCCAAGGCGACCGGCCGCTCGCGCACCTGCGTCTATCACCCCGAGCTGGCCTTGGCCTGCGAGCGGCGCGCCGGCACCGACGCGGCCTTCCGCGCCGCCGTCGCCGACGAGCGCTTCGCCTTGCTGCTCGATCCGCAATTGTGCCTGCGCAGCGGCGCCATCACTGGCGCCGAGGCGGTGGTGCGATGGCGCGGCGAAGGCGGCCTCAACCCGCTGCCGGCGATCGAGGACCGCGCGCTCGGCGTCGCCGTCGCCGACTGGTCGCTGCGCGCCGCCGCAGCCGCCGTCGGCGAATGGCGGCTGGTCAAGCTACCCCACCGCCTGTCGCTGCGCCTCGATGCCGAGCAGGTCGCCCGCCCGGGCCTCGGCGGCCGCCTGCGCGAGCTGTTCGGGGCGCCGCCCTGGCCGCTCGAGCTCGAGCTTTCCGAGGCTTTGGTCGGCGCGGCGCATCCCGAGGCGCTCGCCGAGCTGGGGCGGCTGCGGGACGAGGGGCTCAGCCTCGCCTTGACCGACGTCGGCGCGGGCGGAGCCCCGCTGTCCGTCCTCTCCCGCATCGGCGCCGACCGGGTGAAGCTGGCGCCCGAGCTGGTCCGCGACATCGAGCGCTCGGAACGGGCGCGGGTCGTCCTCTCCTCGCTGGTCCATCTGATCCGCGCGCTCGGCAGCGACGCGGTGGCGACGGGCGTCGAGCGGCAGGAGCAGCTCGAGGTGCTCCGCGCCGTCGGCTGCGGCACCGTCCAGGGCTTCCTCGGCGTCGAGCCGATGGACGAAGCGGATTTCGCGGTCTGGGCGGCGGCGCAGGACTGCGCCCACAGCCTCGCGCGCGCTAGCTGAGCGCCTTTTCCAGCACGCGGCGGTAGATGCGGGCGAGGGCGCGTATGTCCTCGACGGCGGCGGCCTCGTCGAGCTTGTGCATGGTGGCGTTTGGCAGGCCGAAATCGACCACCGGGCAGAGGCGGATCAGGAAGCGCCCGTCCGAGGTGCCGCCGCCGGTCGAGAGAATCGGCTCAATCCCCGTCTCCTCGCGGATCGCGGCGGTGACGAGCGCGTAGAGCGGCC
>JBJMTY010000208.1:0-16703 GCA_045811445.1 Allosphingosinicella sp.
AGGGCATCGGCGGTCTTGTCGCCGACCGGCACCACCACCGGCAGCGCCATGCAGCGCTCGCCGGCCGAGCCGAAGGCGGCCCCGGCGAGGTCGTTGACGACCATGTCGAGGTCCGCGTCGGGCATGACGATGCCGTGATTCTTGGCGCCGCCGAAGGCCTGGACCCGCTTCCCGTTCGCGGTGCCGCGCGAATAGATATATTGGGCGATGTCGGACGAGCCGACGAAGCTGATCGCCTTGATCGCCTCATGGTCGAGGATGGCGTCGACCATCTCCTTGTCGCCGTGGACGACCTGGAGGATTCCGTCGGGCAGGCCCGCTTCCTTCATCAGCTCGGCGAGGCGGACCGGCACCGACGGGTCGCGCTCCGAGGGCTTGAGGATGAAGGCGTTGCCGCAGGCGATGGCGACGCCGAACATCCACATCGGGATCATCGCCGGGAAGTTGAACGGGGTGATGCCGGCGACGATTCCCAAGGGCTGGCGCATCGAATAGACGTCGATGCCGGGGCCGGCGCCCTGGGTGTATTCGCCCTTCAGGGCATGGGGGATGCCGCAGGCATATTCGATCACTTCGAGGCCGCGCTGCACGTCGCCCTTGGCGTCGGCGATCACCTTGCCATGCTCGCTGGCGAGCAGGAGGGCGAGGTCGTCCATGTTCTTCTCGACCAAAGCCTTGAAGTTGAACATCACGCGGGCGCGGCGCTGCGGATTGGTCGCCGCCCAGCCGGGGAAGGCGTCGCGGGCGTTCGCGACCGCGCGCTCGAGGTCGGCCGCCGTGCCGAGCCGGACGCGGGCCTGGACGCCGCCATTGTTCGGGTCGAACACGTCGCCCTGCCGCTCGCCGGACGCGAAGGCGCCGCCGCCGATGAAATGGTCGATGTTACGCATTGGGGTTTCCCGGGACTGGTGTTTGTCGTCGGCACGCCCCTAGCCAAGCGCCGGGCGAATTGCCAGCGGCCGGAGCCGGTCAGCCGAACGCGAGGTCGTAGAGCGCGCGGGCGTTGGGGTCGTCGAACGGGTCGCCCGGCGGCGGCCGCTCGGCCTCGGCGAACGGATCGCCGCGCGCCAGCCATTCCGCCTCGGCGTCGGCGCGGGTCAAGGCGAGCGCGAGGCCGGAATTGAGCTCCACCGGCCGATAGTCGAGCCCGGCCTTCCTCAGCGCGCCGTCGAGGGCGAGGCGGTAGCCGTAGCCCGCCAGCATGTAGGGCTGCGGAATGTCGATCAGCTCGCCGGAGAGATGGACGAAGGCCCGCTCGCACCGCACGGCGTCGAGCGCGGCGAGGGCACGGCAGGCCAAAGGGCGCTCGCCATAGACCGAGCAGGCCTTGTCGACCAGCATCGGGCATGGCTCGACCAGATGCTCGCGCGCCTCGATCGAGAGGCCGCCGGTCTTTTCCAGAGCCTTGGCGAGCGCCTCCAGCACTCGCGCCCGCCGCTCTCCCGCCAGCGAATGGCCCAGATGGAGCAATTCCGCCGGCGTCGCGTCCACCCAGATGTGGCAGCAGAAGAAGCAGCCCCGGCCGCACGCCACCCGCGCGTCGGCGAAGCGGTCCATGGAGGCGGTCATGTTGGCGATGACGAATTCCATCAGCGGCGCCACCGAGCGGCGGGCGATGCTGGCCTCGGCGAGGTCGTGGAGGACGCGCATCAGCGCGGCGATCTGCCGGCCGTCGCGCGCCATCACGTCGACGCCGCCGGCGAGCGAGGCGCGATCCCGGGTGATGGCGGCGGCGAGGCGAGGCATGATGCGACGATAGGCGGCATCGACGCCTTGGGGCAATCGCCTACGAGGAAGTGGATTGCGTCCTTCCCCGGTCTCTGCGACGGGAACGGGATGAAGCTCGCCACCCTCAGGAGCCGGGGCCGCGACGGCCGCCTCGTCGTCGTCAGCCGCGATCTCGCCTGGTGCGCCGACGCCGCCCACATCGCCCCCACCCTCCAGGCCGCGCTGGACGATTGGGAGACGGCGCGGCCGCAGCTCGAACTGCTCGCCACCGACCTGGATCACGGCGTCATCCCGCGCGACCGCTTCCACGAGCGCGAGGCGCTGGCGCCGCTGCTCCGCGCCTACCAATGGGCCGACGGCTCGGCCTATGTGAACCACGTCCAGCTCGTCCGCCGGGCGCGCGGGGCGGAGATGCCGGAAAGCTTCTGGACCGATCCGCTGATGTATCAGGGCGCGTCGGACGAGATGCTGCCGCCGCGCTCCGCCATCCCGCTGGCCGACGAAGCCTGGGGCTGCGACTTCGAGGCGGAGGTAGCGGTGGTCACCGGCGACGTGCCGCGCGGCGCGTCGCGCGAGGAGGCGCTGGCCAGGATCGTGCTGATCGGCCTCGTCAACGACGTGTCCTTGCGCAACCTCATCCCGGCCGAGCTCGCCAAGGGCTTCGGCTTCCTCCAGTCGAAGCCCGCCTCGGCGCTCTCACCCGTCTTCGTCACGCCCGACGAGCTCGGCGAGCGCTGGCGCGACGGCAAGCTCTCGGGCCCGCTCAAGGTCGACCTCAACGGTGCGCCGTTCGGCCGCGCCGACGCCGGCGCCGACATGACCTTCGATTTCGGCACCCTCGTCGCCCACCTCGCCAAGACCCGCAACCTGGCGGCGGGCTCGATCGTCGGTTCGGGGACGGTCTCCAACCGCGACGCCGACGGCGGCCCGGGCAAGCCGATCGCCGACGGCGGCCTCGGCTATTCCTGCATCGCCGAGATCCGCACCGTCGAGACCATCCTCGAAGGCGCGGCGAAGACGCCGTTCCTCAAGGCGGGCGACACCGTCCGCATCTGGATGGACGACGAAGCGGGCCACCCGATCTTCGGGGTCATCGAGCAGGCGGTGGTTTCGGCCTAAATCCTCCCCCGCAAATGCAGCGGAGGCTTTTTTCACGTCACCGGCGCGACGTTGTCGCCGGAATTGCGGTCGATGTAGAAATTATAGGGGTCGATGCCGGCGAAGGTCGGCTTCTTCGCGGTGACGAAGCGGAAGACCTGGCGTCCGCTCTTCACTCTCTGGCGCTGCATCAGCAGGACGTTGCGGCGGTCGAAGGCGCCGCGGCCGGGCTCGGCGGTGAACAGGCCGAGCGCGATCGTGTCGGCGAGCGCGGCTTCCTTCTCCTCGCCCTTGCCCCCGGCATAATATTTGTGGGCCTCGACCGGCACGGTCACGTCCCAGCGGCCGTCGGGGCGCTTCACCGCCTTGGGCTCGGCGACCTTGAGGTCGTAGACCGTGATCCGCTCGAACAGATCGGTGATCAGGGCCTGGTCCTCGGGCGTCTTCGCCTCGGCGCGGAAGGCCCGGACCAGGTCGAGCGAGCGCGGGTAGGGCGCCCCCTTGAAACGGTATCTGGCGAGGAGCGTCCTCAGCGCGCGGTTGACGGCATCTTCGCCGAGCCGGTCCTGCAGCAGATACATGACCAGCGAGCCCTTGCGGTAGTGGATGTAGCCCTGGTCCTCGACCCGCTCGAGCGGCAGCTCCTCGACCGCCTCGCCGCCGCGGTTCCTGAGGTAATTGTCGAGCTCGAACTTGAGGAAGCGGCGGATCTTGTCCTCGCCATATTGGTGCTTCATCACCATCAGCGCCGAATATTGGGCGAGCGTCTCGGACAGCATCGTGCCGCCCTGCATGTCGGCGCCGATCACCTGGTGGGCCCAATATTGGTGGCCGAGCTCGTGGGCGGTGACGTAGGAGACATAGTCGATCTTGCCGGGGTCGCTATTGTCGGCGACGAAGCCGATCGATTCCGAATAGGGCATGGTGTTGGCGAAGGCCTGGGCGAAGCTCTCATAGCCCGGAAACTCGATGATCCGCGCCTGCCTGAACTGGTAGGGCCCGAAATTCGACTGGTAATAATCGAGGCCGCGCTGGAGGGCGTCGAGCATCCTGTCGACGTTCCAGGCGTGGGCCGGGTGGTAATAGACCGCCAGGTCGATGCCTTTGTAGAGCCGGTGCTTCTCGGCATAGCGGGCCGACTGGATCGAGAAGAAGGTGAGGATCGGCGCGTCGGAGACGAAGCGGGCGACGCGGCGGCCGCCCACCGTGCGATCGAGCATCTTCATGCCCGGCGCGATCGGCACCTGGTCGGCGTCGGTCGCGATGGTGATGTCCGCGGTCGACCAGCCGCCGCCGAAATAGCTCTTCGCGGTCGCCGACACGTCTTCGAGCCTGGCCGGGCGCAGCTCGGGCGCGAGGCCGTATTTCTTCCGCTTGGCGCGGTCGTGGAGCAGGCCGTCGCGGCTCATGCCGATCAACGGCGCGATCTCGAAATTGTTGAGGAAAGTGCCGTTGCCGACCAGCCGGCGGTCGTCGCCCGAATTGCGGAAGCCGCGCTGCCAGCGCCGGGTGACGAAGCCCAGCGAGCGGACCTCGCCCGGCCGCATCGGTGTGTCCAGCCGGAAGATGCGGTAGCCGTAATCCTTGTCGAAGCGGGCGAGGCGGGCGCCGGGAAAATCGAGGCTGATCATCTCGATGTCGCGGCCGGGATTGCGGACATGGACTTCCCGGATCGGCTGGCCGGTCAGATTCTCGAGCCGGTAGCGGCCGTGGGTGATCGCCCGCGTCTCATGCGGGTAGAGCGAGACGCGCATCGCGACGTGGGTGATGGTCGGCTGCGGCAGCTTTTCGAAGGCGAGGTAGCGTTTCTCGTAATCGGCCTCGAAGCGCTCATTGTCCTTCGCGGTGCGGTAGGCGTTGAGGACGTTGGTGTTGTAATAGCCCCAGGCGCCGGTCGCGACGAAGACGAAGAGGGCGCCCGCCGCGACGAGCCCGGGCGTGCCGCGCAGGCGCGCCGGCGCGCGGTTGAGGCGCGGCTTCAGCCGGGTCTCGGTCCCGCGCCGCCACAGCAGATGCGAGGCGAGGAGGAGGAGCAAGGCGAAGGCGCCCCAGTAGAGCCGGAACCACCAGGCGCCGGCCCAGAAATTGCCCGCCCCGTTGAGGTCGGAATAGAGCGTCGTCGGCACGTTGCCGTAGAGATAGAGGCTGTGCTGCAGGCCGAGATTGCCGGCGACGATGGTCAGCACGAGGTAGAGGACCATGAGGCCCCAGCCGACATATTTGTTGGGGCTGAGCGCCTGGATGAAGACGGCCAAAGCGGCGACGATCACCATGTCGACGCTCTGGGGGAGGATGTACCAGAGGAGATACTTGCCGGGCTCGAGGTCGGTCTGGCCCTTGATCAGCTGGAACAGGATGGCGGCCAGCACGCTGATAGCGACGCTGGACAGGAGGACGAGCGAGACGGCGAGCGTCTTGGGCACGACATAGGCCCAATTGGGGAGCGGCGTCGCGTCGATGATTTCGTGCATCTTGCGGTCGCGCTCGCGCCAGACCAGCTCGCCCGCATAATAGATGGCGACGATCAGCGGGATGATCGTGAACGTGCCTTCCAGGATCGGGATCAGCGCCCGCGTCACCGGATGGACCGGCGTGCCGAAAATCTCGCCCGAAAACCACATGCCGCCGAAGGCGTTGAACAGGCCGAGGGTCATCAGCACGATGAAGGCGGGACTCCTGAACACCTGCCGCATCTCCAGGCGAGTGCGGGCGGAGAGCTGGGCGCGGGCGGTGGCACCGTCGAAGCGCGCCGCGGGGAGGCGGGCGAGGGGGGCGGAAGCGGCGGGGGCGGCCTCCAGCGCGGCGTCCCGGGCCTGGCGGCGGGCACCCCGCTTCGACTGCGGCTTGTCGCTGAAGCGGTAGGTGCCATAGGCGACGGCGAGGAACCCGGCGGAGAGGCCGAGCCAGAGCAGCCGGTTCCACAGCAGCAGCCCGCCGAGCGGCGGCAGCATCGAATTGCGCTCGGTCGGGGTCCAATAGCGGGTTGCGCGGCTCATCGCCCCGATGCCGAACGGCTCCACCATCGCGCGCAGGTCCTGGAGCTGCGGCTGGTCGCGCAGCGCTACGTTCACGACGAAATAGGCGACCAGGAAGGCGACGACGCCGACATAAGTCGCCATCATCGAGCGCGTCGCGGTCGCCAGCGCGAAGAAGATCGCGGAGGTGACGATGATGTTGGGAAGCGCGAAGACGAGATAGGGCAGAGCGAGGTCGGCGAGGCGGTTCGGCCCGAGCGTGTCGGGGTCGAGCCAAGGCATGTATGACCCCACCCAGATGGCGAACGGCACCGCCAGGAAGCACAGGGCGGCGATGGCGAGCGCGCCGATGAAGCGGCCGAACAGATAGTCGAACTTGGTGATGCGGGTGGAGCGGACGATCGGGCCGAAGCCGGTATCGTCGTCGCGGACGATGACGTTGGCGACGAAGGCGGTCGTCACGAACATGAAGAAGAGCGACATGATGAGCGTCTTCTCGACGTTCGCGAACGGCGAGTTGACGTGGACGTTGCCGCCGCTTCCCATCTGGATCTGGTCGACCGTCACCGCGCCGAAGGTGAGCAGGAAGAACAGGCCGGCGGTGACCCAGAAGACCGGGTTCCTGAGCTGATAGCGGAATTCGAAGGCGGCGATCCTGGCGAGCATGACCGGGCCCCTCAGGCGGCGCGGCGGGACAGAGCGAGGGTGGAGAAATAGACGTCCTCCAGCCCTCCCTCGACGCTCGCGAAGCCGTTGCCGGGGTCCGCGTCGGCGAGAATATGGACGACGGTGCGGCCGGCGAAGAGCCGGGTCGAGATCACCTGGTATTTCTCGCGATAGGTCTCGAGCTCGGCCTGCTCGATCGCCTTCATCCAGATGCGGCCGCGGGTCCTGGCGATGAGGTCGCCGGGCGCGCCCTCGAGCTGGATGCGGCCGTCGGCGAGCACCGCCATGCGCGGGCACAGGTCCGACACGTCCTCGACGATATGGGTCGAGAGGATGACGACGACATTCTCGCCGATCTCGGCGAGGAGGTTGAGGAAGCGGTTGCGCTCCTCGGGGTCGAGGCCGGCGGTCGGCTCGTCGACGATGATCAGCTCCGGATTGCCGATCAGCGCCTGGGCGATGCCGAAGCGCTGCCGCATGCCGCCCGAAAAGCCCGCCAGCGCCTTGCCGCGGACGTCGAACAGATTGACCTGGCGCAGCAGCCCCTCGACCGTCTCCTTGCGTTCGCGCGCGCCGGTGACGCCCTTCAGCACCGCCATATGGTCGAGCATGTCGTAGGCCGAGACGCGGGGATAGACGCCGAAATCCTGGGGCAGATAGCCCAAGGTCCGGCGCAGCGCCTCGGGCTCGGCGACCACGTCGATATCGCCGAAGCGGATCGTGCCTTCGCTCGGCGTCTGCAGCGTCGCGACGGTGCGCATCAAGGTGGACTTGCCGGCGCCGTTCGGGCCGAGCAGGCCGTACATGCCGCGCGGGATCGACAAAGTGACGTGGTCGAGCGCGCGGGTGCCGTTCGGATAGACGTGGCTGACGTCGGAAAGTTCGAGCATTTTGCGTGAGTTCCCCAACCCTGTGTGCGGCGAGGTCTCGCACAGTGTCTTAGGCCTGTAAAGCAGCCTGGCAGGGCCCGCATGGACCCCGTCGGGGGCTTGCGACTCGGGCGCGGCGGGCGCAGAGGCGCGCTCATGCCCAGCCTCCTCCCCTTGCTCCTCGCCGCCGCCGCTTCCTCGACTCCCCAGCCTTCCGGCCAGCCTCCCGCGACCCCCGGCCAGATCGCCGGCGAGGTCAGCCAGGAACGGCTCCACGCCATCGTCGAGAGGCTGGTGAGCTTCGGCACCCGCCACACCCTCTCGTCGCAGACCGACCCGAAGCGCGGCATCGGCGCCTCGCTCAACTGGGCGGCGGCGGAGCTCGGCCGTTATGCCAAGGCGTGCGGGAATTGCCTCGCCGTGGTCCGCCCTTCCGACACGGTGACCGGCCGGCGAGTGCCCAACCCGACGCTGGTCACCGACATCGTCGCCATCCAGCGCGGCAGCGTCGATCCCAGCCGCGTCGTCATCATCACCGGCCATATCGACAGCCGCGTGACCGACGTCATGAACGCGACGGCGGACGCGCCCGGCGCCAATGACGACGGCTCGGGCACCGCCGCGGTGATCGAGGCGGCGCGGGTGCTGTCGCGCCACAAATTCCCCTACACGATCGTCTACGGCGTGCTGATGGGCGAGGAGCAGGGGCTGCTCGGCGGCAAGGTGCTCGCCGATTACGCCAGGGCGCAGGGCTGGACGGTGATCGCCCAGCTCAACAACGACATAATCGGCAATAGCTGCGGCTCCGACGGCGTCTGCGACGACACGCATGTCCGCGTCATTTCGGAAGGCCCGCGCTGGCAGGGCCACGAGGACCTCGCCGCCCGCCAGCGCAGCCTCGGCGGCGAGAACGACGCGCCGTCGCGCAACATCTCCCGGTGGATGAACGGCCTTGCGAGCGACCTCGCGCTTGGCCTCAACGTGCGGCAGATCTGGCGGAGCGACCGCTACGGGCGGGGCGGCGACCATCTGCCCTTCCTCGACGCCGGCTTTCCGGCCGTGCGCCTCACCGTCGCCATCGAGAATTACAACTGGCAGCACCAGGATCTGAGGACCGAGAACGGCATCGCCTATGGCGACACGATCGACCACATGGACTTTCCCTATCTGGCCAAGGTGGTGAAGCTGAACGTCGCCGCGCTCGCGGCGCTGGCCCGCACCCCACAGCCGCCCGAGCCGCAGGTCGAGGGCGCGGTCTCGACCGACACGACCTTGACCTGGAAGCCGGTGCCCGGCGCCGCCGGCTATGTGGTGCGCTGGCGGCCGACCGACGCGGCGGACTGGAGCGAGAGCCTGCGCGTCCCCGCCGCCGAGGCGCCGTCGCCCCGCCCGCGCACGCCCGAGCTGGCCGGCGCCGAGCCGCGGGTGCAGAACCGCATCGTCCTCCCCCACGTCCGGGTCGACGATTTCGTCTTCGGCGTCTCCTCGGTCTCGGCCGACGGCTATGAGAGCCCCGTCGCCTCGGCGGTGCCGGGCGGGGCGTTCCGGCCCTACGCGCCGCCGCCTCCGGCCCGCTAGGCATGGCGAAGACGCAGCGCACCGGCCTGCCGACGCGGCAGCAGATCCTCGATTTCATCGCCTCGTCCGACATGCCCGCGGGCAAGCGCGAGATCGCCCGCGCCTTCGGCCTTTCGGGGCAGGACAAGGTGGCGCTGAAGGCGTTGCTGCGCGACATGGCGGACGAGGGGCTGATCGACGCCTCGCCGGGCCGCGCCTTCCACCAGGCCGGCGGCGTGCCCAAGGTCACCGTGCTGCGCGTGACCGACGTGGACGAGAGCGGTCAGGCCTGGGCGGTGCCGGAGCGCTGGGAGTCGGAAGCGCCCCAGCCGCGCCTCCGCATCCTCGAGCGCAAGGGCCGGGGCGCCGCGCTGGGCGTCGGCGACCGTGTGCTGGCGCGCACCGAGGCGCGCGGCAACGGCTATGCCGCCCACCCGATGAAGAAGCTCCTCAAGGGGAGCGAGCTGGTGCTCGGCGTCGTCCACCGCGAGGCGCAGGGCGCGTGGCTGCGGCCGGTCGAGAAGAAGGAAAGGCGCGAGCTGCCCATCTCCGAGCTGGGCGAGGCGGACGCTGGCGACCTCGTCCTCGCCGAGAAGGTGGGCCGGCCGCCGCGGCTCACCGCCCGGGTCAGCCAGGTGCTCGGCGACCCGTTCGCGCCGCGCAGCTTCAGCCTCATCGCCATCCACAAGCACTCGATCCCCCACGAATTCCCGGCCGCCGTGATCGAGGAAGCCGAGCGGGTGGCGCGGCTGGATCTGGGCCGCCGCGAGGATCTCACCCACATTCCCATCGTCGCGATCGACCCGGCCGACGCGCGCGACCATGACGACGCGGTGTGGGCCGCGGAGGATGACGACCCCGCCAATGCCGGCGGCTGGCAGGCGATCGTCGCCATCGCCGACGTCAGCTTCTACGTCCGCCCGGGCTCGGCGCTCGACAAGGAAGCGCGCAAGCGGGGCAACAGCGTCTATTTCCCGGACCGGGTTGTGCCGATGCTGCCCGAGACGCTGTCGGCGGAGATATGCTCGCTGAAGGAAGGCGAGGACCGAGCCGCCTTGGCCTGCCACCTCCAGGTGGCCAAGGACGGCAAGCTCAAATCCTGGCGCTTCACCCGCGCCCGCGTCCGCATCGCCGCCAACATCGCCTACGAAGACGCCCAGGCGGCGATCGATGCCTCCGAGAAAGTGGAGGTCTTCTCCTCGCCCTGCTCGATGCCGGAGATCGAGGCGGAGTCGCCGCCGGTGCCGGCGGCGCTCGTCGAATCCACGCTGAAACCGCTCTGGGCCTGCTGGCGGGCGCTCTATGCCGCGCGTCGCAAGCGGGGGCCGCTCGAGCTCGACCTTCCCGAGCGGCAGGTGGTGCTCGACGAAAAGGGGCGGATCACCTCGGTGGCGCCGCGCGAGCGGCTCGACGCGCACAAGCTGATCGAGGATTATATGATCGCCGCCAATGTCGCCGCCGCCAAGGCGCTGGAGGCGAAGAAGGCGCCGGTCATGTACCGCGACCACGAGCCGCCGGGCCGCGAGAAGCTGGTCGCGCTCAAGGATTATCTCGCCACCTTCGGCGTCGAGCTGGCTTTGGGCCAGGTGATCCGCCCCTCGACCTTCAACCACGTGCTCGAGCGGGTCGGCGACGCCGATTTCCGGCCGCAGGTGATGGAACAGGTGCTGCGCACCCAGACCCAGGCCTATTACGCGCCGCGCAACGAAGGCCATTTCGGCCTCGCGCTCGGCTCCTACGCCCATTTCACCAGCCCGATCCGGCGCTATGCCGACCTCATCGTCCACCGCTCGCTGGCGAGGGCCTACGGCCTGGGCGAAGGCGGCCTGTCCGATCAGGAAGCCGAGGCGATGGAAGTGACCGGCGAGCTGATCTCGCAGCTCGAGCGGCGGGCGATGGAGGCCGAGCGCGAGACGCTCGACCGCTATGTCGCCGCCTACCTCTCCGAGCGGGTCGGCGACCTGGTCGATTGCCGGATCACCGGCGTCCAGCCGTTCGGCTTCTTCGCGACGGTGGAAGGGCTCGGCGGCGACGGCCTGGTGCCGGTCTCGACGCTCGGCAGCGACTATTTCCGTTACGAGGAAGCGACCCACAGCCTGATAGGCGACGACAGCGGCGAGACGTTCGCGCTCGGCCAGCGCCTCAAGCTGCGCCTGGTCGAGGCCAATCCGGTCTCGGGAGGGCTGCGCTTCGAGCTGCCCGGCGCCGGCGGCTATGCCCCCGCCCGGCCGCGCCGCGTCCGCGACGGCAAGCGGGCCGGGGATGAGGGAAAGCCGCCGCGACAGGGCCGCCGCGGCCGTCCCGGCAACATCCGGCACCAGGGCAGGCGCTGAGGCCGCTCAGGTCGTCTTGTACAGGTACCAGCCGTCCCCGGCCGCCTCGATCCAGATGTAGCTTTGGGGGTCCATCGCCGGCGGCTTGCCGTCGGTCCACAGGAAGCCCACCTCGTTGTCGACTATGCCGCCGATGGAGACGTGGATGGTGCCGCCTTCCCGGTAGGCTCGATTCCCGCCGGCCTGCTTTAGAGCCGCTTCGAGCCCCGGTGCATCCGGATTGGCGCGGGCCCTGTCGAGAAGCGGCCGGTTGGCCGCTGCCCAGGCCAGCAGCTCCCGGTCCGGTGACAGCGTGAGCCGCGCGTTTCTGACCGCCTGCCGCACCTTTGGGTCGCTCGACGGATGCGCCTCGTCCATCCGGATCATCTCGGCGGCGATGCCGGTAAGGGCGAGGGCGCGGATGGCGGTGATCGTCCAGCCCGCCGGACCCCGCGTCAGGAAGAAATAGAGATCGGGATGGCTGGCGTCGGACGGGATGCGGGCGACGGCGCCGCCGACGCCGATTTTCTCGATCTTGTCCGGCGCGGCGAGGCTGCCGAAGGTCGGTACCTCCAGCCGGTCGAGCTCGCCGGCGAGGAGCGCCTTCCCCTCCGTCCCCTGCAGCGCGGCCCGCGCGTTGAGATCGAGGAACCGGACCATCGCCGCCTCCGGTGCGGCGGGGAGAGCAGCCGCGGAAGCGGCGGCGACGAGCAGCGGGATGAGGATCATGGCCGCATTGTAGCGGCACCTGGCGCAGGCGTCAGCCCGTCAGGCGGCGGCCTCGCGATAGACGCCGATGACCGAGTCCAGGATGTCGGGCCAATTGTAGGCGAGGCTCGCCGTCGCCGCCGCGGCGGCGAGGCGGGCGCGGCGGGCGGGGTGGCGGACCAGCGTCTCGACCGCGTCGGCATAGCCGCCGGGCGCCTGGGGCGGGACGAGCAGGCCCTGCTTCTGGTCCACGATCAGCGCCCGGGCGCTGCCGACGTCGGCGCTGACCACGGCGAGGCCGGAAGCCATCGCTTCGAGATTGACGTTGCCGAACGCCTCGGTGACGCTCGGATTGACGAGGATGTCGGCGCTGGCGACGGCGCGGCCCAGCGCTTCGCCGTCGAGATGGCCAGTGAAGATGGCATCGCCCAGCCTTTGCTCGAGCCACGGCCGCTCCGGCCCGTCGCCGACGACGAGCGGGCGCAACGCAAGGCCGCGCCGCCGCAACTCGGCGACCGAGGCGGCGAAGACGTCGAGGCCCTTCTCCCGGACCAGCCGGCCGAAGAAGAGCAGGACCGGGTCGCGGCGCCGGTAGCCCAAGGCGGCGCGCCAGGCCTCGCTGCGCAGCCCGGGCGAGAACAGCGCCGGATCGACGCCGCGGCCCCAGATGTGGACCCGCTCCGGCGCCACGCCGAAGCCCGCGAGGCTCTCCGCCATCGCGATATTGGGGGCGAGGACGTGGTCGCAGCGGGAATAGAAGGCCCGCAGCCGCGCCTTGAGCGGCCCGTTGAGCAGGCCGAGGCGGTAATAATCGAGATAGGTCTCGAACCGCGTGTGCAGGCTGGCGACGGCGGGGACGCCCAGCGCGCGCGCCAGCCCGAGCGCGCGGCCGCCGGCATAATCGGGGCAGGAGACGTGGATGTGGGTGGGCGCGAAGGCGGCGACGTCGGCGCGGACCGACCGGGGGAACCGCACCGCGAGCCGGTATTCCGGCCGCCCGGGGATGCCGATCGAGGGCAGCGGAACGAGGTCGCCGGCGGGCGCGAAGGCGGGAGCGGCGATCGTCGGCGAATAGACGCGCACCGCCGCGCCGCGCTCCAGCAGGTGGGTGACCAGCCGGTTCAGCGCCCGGTTGGCGCCGTCGCGAACGCAATTGTAATTGCCCGAGAAGAGGGCGACGCGCAGGCCCCGCGCGGAGGCGGGGATCGGCTCGGCGGTCCAGGCCCGCGGCTGGAGACGGACTGCGTTCATGACGCACGCGAAAAGGGGTCCCGGCGGCTGAACGCCAGATTTACGCCGCCGCCTCTCCCCCCATCCTCAACGCTTTGTAACGATTCGGACAGGCGGTCCGACGCGAGCTTCGAGGCTCGCGGGGCGCCACTTTTTCGACCAACCGCCGCGGCGTTTCTGCAAGCGGCACGCGCGCCCGTTCCGGGTCCGCGGCGGCGGGCCTATCCTCCGGGTCGCCGACCAAAGGAGGACGTGGACATGAAAAGCCTGATGAGTTCGATCGCCGCTCTGTCGCTGATCGCCGCCTCGGCGCCCGCCGCCGCCGAGCCCGCCCATGAAGCCGCCGCTTCGTCGTCGTCCTCGTCCGCTTCGGACGGCGGCGCCGCGACGGCCAAGGCGGAGAAGAAGATCTGCCGCCGCTACGACGCGACCGCCGACCGCACCGAGAGCGTCAGGCTCTGCCTGACCCGCGAGCAGTGGAAGAAGTTCGAGGCGCAGCAGGACTGAGCTTTCGCCGGCGCCGGCCTCCCCCGACCGGCGCCGGCGCATTGGGGGCGCAAAGGGGGCGCGGCCTATCGCCGCGTCCCTTTTTTGCGGCTAAGCGGCGGCTCCCAGAAGAGGAGCGAGTCGATGAGCCGGATACTCAAGGTGGCGACAATCGTCGGGAGCCTTCGGGGGGGCAGCTTGAACCGCAAGGTGGCGCGCGCGCTGTGCACGCTGGAGGAGGGGCGGCTCGATTGCGGCATCGTCGAGATCGCCGATTTGCCGCTCTACAACCAGGATTATGACGCGGGCGAGCAGCCGCCCGCTTATGGCCGGTTCCGCGAGGAGATCGGCGCGGCCGACGGCGTGCTGTTCGTGACGCCGGAATATAATCGCGGCGTGCCGGGCGTGCTCAAGAACGCCATCGACGTCGGCTCGCGGCCCTATGGCGCGAGCGTCTGGAACCGCAAGCCGGCGGCGATCGTCAGCGCCTCGCCGGGCAGCATCGGCGGCTTCGGCGCCAACCACCAGCTGCGCCAGTCCTGCGTCTTCCTCAACATGCCGGTGATGCAGCATCCCGAGGCCTATCTCGGCCACGTCACCGACGACAGCTTCGACGCCGACGGCAGCTTGAAGGAAGGCCCGCTGAGGGATCTGGTCGCGGGCCTCGCCAAGGCCTTCGCCGACTGGGTCCACCTGATCCACGACGCCCGCACTTTGCTCGCGCCGAAATAGGCGGCGCCGTCATGCCGGACTTGATCCGGCATCCACCTTGTCTTCGCCGACCTCGAAAGGAAGGTGGACCCCGGATCGAGTCCGGGGTGACGTTCCCCCTCAAAGCTTCGGCAAGGTCACGCCGCGCTGGCCCATATATTTGCCGGCGCGGTCGGCATAGCTCGTCTCGCAGGGCTCGTTGCCCTGGAGGAAGAGGAACTGACAGGCGCCTTCGTTGGCGTAGACGCGGGCGGGCAGCGGCGTCGTGTTCGAGAATTCGAGGGTGACATGGCCTTCCCAGCCCGGCTCCAGCGGCGTCACGTTGACGATGATGCCGCAGCGCGCATAGGTCGATTTGCCGAGGCAGATGACCAGCACGTCGCGCGGCACCCGGAAATATTCGACGGTGCGGGCCAGCGCGAAGCTGTTGGGCGGGATGATGCAGCAGTCGGTCTTGCGGTCGACGAAGCTGTTGGCGGCGAAATCCTTGGGATCGACGATCGCGCTGTCGACGTTGGTGAAGATCTTGAACTCGTCGGACACCCGGGCGTCGTAGCCGTAGCTCGACAGACCGTAGCTGATCGTCCCGTCCCGCCGCTGGCCGTCCTCGAACGGTTCGATCATCCTGGTGGCGAGCGCCTGCTCGCGAATCCAGCGGTCCGACATGATGCTCATGGGTCGAAGGTCATCGCCGGGACGGCGGGGCGAGGCAAGTCACTTGATGTGCAGCACGCAGATCAGGGTGAACAGGCGGCGGGCGGTGTCGAAATCCATCTCGACCTTGCCGGCGAGGGACTCGCGGAGCAGCTCGGCGGCGTCGTTGTGGAGGGCGCGGCGGGCCATGTCGATCGCCTCGAGGCCGCGGGGCGCATCGGACCGGACCGCCTTGAAGTAGGAATCGCAGATCGCGAAATAGTCGCGCACCGGCCGCTTGAAGCGGGCGAGGCCGAGCTGGATCGTCTCGAGCGGCGCGCCGGCCTCATCCTTGACCTCGATGGCGAGGCGGCCCTCCTCGATGCGCAGGCGGATGCGGAACGGGCCGTCGTGCCCCAGCGGCTGGAAATCGTTCCCCTCGAGCAGGTCGGCGATGGCGACCTGCTTCTCGCGCTCGACGTCCTCGCCGCGGCGGACGATCGTGCCTTCGTCGAGCTCGACGTCGATGATCCGCGGGTCGCCCATGGCCTTGGCTGTTAGCGGGCTTTTCCACACGGCGTCCACAATGACGTCCACACAACCGCACCCGGAAAAATTGCGGGGTGGGGCCGCATTTTCTCTGGGCCCCTACCGGATTCCCGGCGGGCGGCGTAGAACCGGGCCATGGCCGACAACATCATCCGCCTCGCCGACGCGCCGGCGCCCGAAGCCTCGTCGCTGCCGCACAACGTGGAGGCCGAGGCGGCCCTGCTCGGCGCGCTGATGATCGACAACCGGCTGGCCGAGGACATCCAGCTGAAATTGCGGCCCGACCATTTCTTCGAGCCGCTCCACGCCCGCGTCTACGAGCAGATATTGAAGCTCATCGACCGCAACATGATCGCCTCGCCGGTCACTTTGAGGCCGCTGTTCGAGGCGGACGAGGAGATGAAGGAGCTGGGCGGCCCCTCCTACCTCGCCCAATTGACCGGCTCGGGCGCCGCCATCATCGGCGCGCGCGACTTTGCGGGGCAGATCTACGAGCTGGCGCTGCTGCGCGCGCTGATCGGGGTCGGGCGCGAGATGGTCGAGAACGCGCTCGACACATCGGAGGACGTCGATCCCAAGGGCCAGATCGAGCAGGCCGAGAGCGCCCTCTACCGCGTCGCCGAGGAAGGCGGCGGCGAGGGGAGCGTCAAGAGCTTCGCCGAAGCCACCCGCCTCGCCGTGCAGATGGCCGAGAAGGCGCTCAACACCGGCGGCGGCCTCTCCGGCATCACCACCGGCCTGGAGACGGTCAACGCCAAGACCGGCGGCCTCCACCATTCGGACCTGATCATCCTCGCCGGCCGTCCCGGCATGGGCAAATCGGCGCTCGCCACCAACTTCGCCTTCAACACCGCGCGCCGCTACGTGCAGGACATGGAGGACGGCATCGCGCCGGAGAAATCGGCCGGCGCGGCGGTGGCGCTGTTCAGCCTCGAAATGTCGGCCGACCAGCTGGCGACCCGCATCCTCGCCGAGAATAGCGGGATCAGCTCGGAAAACCTGCGCATGGGCAAGATCAGCCAGCAGGATTTCCGCAACCTCGCCCGCGCCGCCGCCGAGCTCGAGAGCCTGCCGCTCTACATCGACGACACCGCCGGCCTCACCATCGCGGCGCTCCGCACCCGCGCGCGGCGCCTCAAGCGCCAACGCGGCATCGGCCTCGTCATCGTCGACTATCTCCA